>JBAXXF010000008.1:0-15154 GCA_037128035.1 bacterium
CACCAAGGACAGAGGAGAAGTAAGCGGCAGTACAAGAAAACTTTTCAAACAGAAAGGTACTGGTAACGCAAGACCTGGAAGTATCAAATCACCTCTTCAATATGGTGGTGGTATAGTTTTTGGTCCTCACCCAAGAAGTTACAATCAGAAAATAAATAAGAAGATGTACAAGAGCGCACTTCGCTCTGCACTTTCAGATAGAGTTAAGTCAGGCAACCTTTTTATCCTTGATGAACTTAAGCTTACTCAGGCTAAGACAAAAGAGATAAGTGGGATGCTTAAGAGCTTCAACATAAAGAAGTGTCTTATAGTTGATATGACTAATGAGAACCTTACCCTTTCTGCAAGAAATATTTACGGCGTGAAAACAGTAAAACCAGAGCAGATCAATCCTTATGATCTTATCAAATATGAGAATGTGCTTGTAACTAAAGCAGCTCTGACAAAAATAAATGAGTTCGTAGCGTAGGGAGAAGAAGATGGAAAGAATATACGATGTAATAAAAAGACCTTTGCTTACAGAGAAAAGTACAAGCATCGGTGAAAAACAGAATTCCTATGTTTTTGAAGTTGCGTCCTGCGCGGACAAGACAGAGATAAAGGAAGCTGTAGAAAAACTTTTTGAAGTAAAGGTCAGAGATATAAACACCATGGTAGTACATGGTAAAATGAAAAGAGTTGGTCGTCATCAGGGTCGTAGATCAAAATGGAAAAAAGCCATTGTGACACTACAAGAGGGCCAGAAGATACAACTATTTGAAGGCGTGTAATAGGTAATAGGAGGAAGTTGAGCAATGGGAATTAAGAGTTATAAGCCGACTACGCCCAGCCGCAGAGAAATGACGGGTGCTGACTTTAAAGAAGTCACAGCTAAGAAGCCTACCGTTAAATCTCTTCTGGAAGTAAAGACCAGAAAAGGCGGAAGGAACAATCAGGGACGTGTAACCGTAAGGTGGATAGGCGGCGGACACAAACAGAAATATAGAATTATAGACTTTAAGAGGGACAAGATAGATGTTCCTGCTACGGTCGCTACTATTGAGTACGATCCGAACAGAACTCCTAGAATAGCTCTTTTAAATTATGCCGACGGAGAAAAGAGATACATACTAGCTCCAGAGGGATTGAATGTTGGTGATACAGTTGTCTGTTCTGAAACAGCGGAAATAAAGACAGGTAACTGTCTATCGCTAAAGAACATACCTGTAGGTACTTTGGTACACAATGTTGAACTTAAACCAGGGAGAGGCGCTCAGCTTGCAAGATCTGCAGGCGCGTACGTTCAGGTACTTGGTAGAGAAGATAAATATGCTCAGATAAGAATGAGAAGCGGCGAAGTAAGAAAAGTCCTTCTTGAATGCAAAGCAACAATAGGTCAGGTCGGTAACCTTGAGATGGAGAACATCAACTCAGGTAAAGCCGGTAGAAGCAGATGGAAAGGTATAAGACCAAGAGTAAGAGGTGTTGCAATGAACCCTGTTGACCATCCACATGGTGGTGGTGAGGGAAGAACATCCGGCGGAAGACCGTCAGTTACTCCTTGGGGAAAACCAACAAAGGGTTACAAGACAAGAAAGAACAAGAGAACACAGAAGAATATAGTTAGAAGCCGTCATTCGGCATAACGAGTAAAGGGAGGATATACAATTGGCTAGATCGTTAAAGAAAGGACCGTTTTGTGATGATCATCTAATGACGAAGATCACGAACGCCTCAAATAATAGACAGGTTGTAAAGACTTGGTCAAGACGCTCAACGATTTTCCCAGAGATGGTTGGCTTTACTATCGCTGTTCATAATGGAAAGAAATTCGTACCTGTTTTTGTAACAGAGAACATGGTCGGACATAAACTTGGTGAATTCGCTCTGACCAGAACATTCCATGGTCATGGAGCTGAAAAGGCTGATAGACCAGCTGAAGCTTCTACAGCGCCAAAGAAATAATATAGGGACAAGGAGACATAAGTTATGGAAGTTACAGTTAAGACAAGATATGTAAGAATAGCTCCTCGTAAGATGAGACTTGTTTCTGATCTTGTTAGAGGCCAGATGGTTGGTGATGCTATCAACACTCTGAAGTTCACTAATAAGAGAGGGGCCAAGATACTTTATAAAACTCTTATGAGTGCTGTGGCAAATGCTTCCAATAAAGGGACTATGGACGTAGATACCCTTTATGTGAAGAAAGTTTGGATCGATGAAGGTCCTACTATGAAAAGATTTCTTCCAAGAGCTCAGGGAAGAGCTACAACGATAAGAAAACGTATAAGTCATCTCAATGTTGTTTTAGACGAGAAATAGGAGGTAACGGAACTTGGGTCAAAAAGTACATCCATATGGATTTAGATTAGGGGTTAACAAAACCTGGATATCACGTTGGTATGCTGACAAGAATTACAGCACCAATCTACATGAGGACCTTAAGATAAGAGCCTATGTAAAAGAGAACCTTAAGTTCGCAGGCGTATCCAAGGTTGAAATAGAAAGAGCGGTCAACAAGATCAAGGTCAATGTGCACACTGCAAGACCTGGCGTTATAATCGGAAAGAAAGGCCAGGGTATAGAAGTTCTTAAAAAGAACCTGCAGAAGTTCACAAAGAACGAGATCGTTCTTAATATAGTAGAAGTAAAAAGACCTGAACTTGATGCAACACTTATTGCAGAGAATATCGCACTTCAGCTCGAGAAAAGAGTAGCTTTTAGAAGAGCAATGAAGAAAGCCATATTCAACGCAAGAAAGTTCGGCGCAAAGGGTGTTAAGGTAAGATGTTCCGGCAGACTTGCAGGAGCAGAAATAGCAAGAAGCGAATGGTATGTTGAAGGATCAGTTCCTCTTCATACTCTTAGAGCTGATATCGACTACGGAACTGCGGAAGCAAAGACCGTCTATGGGATAATTGGTCTCAAGGTGTGGGTCTACAAGGGCGATATCATAAATACTAAAGAAAGAGGTGTTTTAAATGGCGCTAGGTCCTAAGAAGACAAAATACAGAAAACAGATGAGAGGCAAAGCAAAGGGTAATGCCACTTCAGGCAGTACTTTAAGTTTTGGAGACTTCGGTCTTCAGGCTCTTGCTCCAGGCTGGATAACAGGCAGACAGATAGAAGCTGCCCGTGTTGCTATCTCAAGGTCCGTAAAGAAAGGTGGAAGAGTATGGGTAAGGATATTCCCTGATAAGCCATACACTAAGAAGCCTACGGAAGTAAGAATGGGTAAAGGTAAAGGCCCGGTCGAGGAATATGTCGCTCCAGTTAAAGTTGGAAGGATACTTTATGAAATGGAAGGCGTTACATACGAGACCGCTCGCGAAGCTCTTACTACAGCGTCAAGCAAACTACCTATCAAAACAAGATTAGTAGTCAGGGAGGGAGCACAAAGCCATGCCTAATAAAAGTAAATCAAAAGCATCAGAGCTAAGAGGCCTATCTACTGTAGACCTTAATGCAAAGGCTACTGAGATAAATGCGGATATTTTCAAGACACGCATGCAGTCAGCTACAGGCTCTATCACGAACAAGCACGAGATATTAAAGAAAAGAAGGGATCTTGCAAGGGTCAAGACCATATTAAATGAAAAGATCGGAGGCAATAAATGAATCAGTCCACCAGAGGGCAGCTAAAGACCCTGACAGGTGTTGTCGTTAGCGACAAGATGGATAAGACCATAGTGGTCAGCGTCTCTAGAAAATATAAGCACCCAAAATACGGGAAATTCATTTCAACGCATAAAAAATATTATGCGCACGATGAAAAACAGGAAGCCAACATCGGCGATGAGGTACAGATCCGCAATTCACGTCCTCTTAGCAAAACTAAGAGATGGAGTCTTGTGAAGATAACCAGGAAGGTGGTTCAGTTATGATACAAATAGAAAGCGTATTAAACGTAGCAGATAATTCAGGCGCTAAAGCTGTTTTTTGCATAAAGGTCCTTGGCGGTTCCAAGAGAAGATATGCAAGGATAGGGGACATAATCGTAGTTTCCATTAAGGACGCGATCCCTGCTTCCAAGATAAAGAAAGGGAGCATAGCAAAAGCAGTTGTTGTAAGAACAAGAAAAGAACTTGGAAGAGAAGATGGTTCTTACATAAGATTTGATGACAATGCCGCTGTACTCATTAACGATGCTAATGAACCAGTGGGCACTAGAATATTCGGCCCTGTAGCCAGAGAATTGCGAGCTAGAAAGTTCACAAAGATAATCTCATTGGCTCCAGAGGTACTATAGGAGTTTATGCAATGATACGCAAAGGCGATACAGTTATAGTTAACACCGGCAGAGAAAAAAGAAAGACCGGTAAAGTCCTAAAGGTTATCAAAGAAGGTACAGCTGTACTTGTTGAAAAACTTAATCTTGTTAAAAAGCATAACAAGCCTACACAAGGTAAGCCATCAGGCGGCATAATAGAAAAAGAAGCGCCGATCAACATGAGCAATGTTCAGCTTTTCTGTACGCATTGCAACAAGGGCTCAAAGGTCGGCAATAAAATGGTCGGCGATAAGAAAGTCCGTTTCTGTAAAAAATGTGAGAAGACTATCTAGGAGGATCAGACGTGGCTAGATTGATGGATAAATATAAAAAAGAAGTTATTCCTGCTTTAAAGGCGCAGTTCAAATATAAGAACATTATGCAAGTGCCTAAGATGGAAAAAATAGTAGTTAACGTTTCTACTGCAGAGGCTCTTACAGAACCAAAAGTTCTAGACGCTGCACAGAGGGATATCGCTGCGATAACAGGTCAGAGACCAGTTATAACCAAAGCTAAAAAATCCATAGCAGGGTTTAAATTGAGAGAAGGACAGAAGCTTGGCGTTTCTGTTACTTTGAGAAGAGAAATGATGTACGAGTTTTTCGATAGACTTATAAACCTAGCTCTTCCAAGAGTTAGAGACTTTAGAGGTCTTTCTCCAAAGGCTTTTGACGGAAGAGGCAATTATACGCTTGGTCTAAAGGAGCAGATCGTGTTCCCTGAGATCAACTATGACAAGATAGACAAAGCAAGAGGAATGAACATAACCATCGTTACAACAGCTAACACCGATGAAGAAGGCAAGGCGTTGTTAACACAAATGGGACTACCATTCAGGCAGTAATTATCAGGAGGAGGTATTTAACTTGGCTAAAGAGTGTAAATTCGAGAAGATGAAAAAGGAACCCAAATTCGAGGTACGAAGAAGGAACAGGTGCCAGCTTTGTGGGCGTCCAAGGGCATATATAAGAAGATTCGATATGTGCAGACTTTGCTTCAGAGAATTATCCCTTAAGGGAGAGATTCCTGGAGTAACTAAGGCTAGTTGGTAAGGGAGGAAATATGCATCAGGATCCGATATCAGATTTGCTTACAAGAATAAGGAACGCATGTATGGCTAACCTTCAAAGGGTTGCTGTACCTTCATCAAAACTTAAACTTGAAGTTTTGAGAATATTAAAAGATGAAGGCTTTATTTCTGATTACAGCGTCAGCGATAAGTATCATGGCGTTATAAAGATCTATTTAAAGTACAAAGAAGGGAAATCGGTCATCTCTAATCTTTCAAGGATGAGCAGACCGGGAAGACGTCTTTATAAAGGTGCTGATCAGATACCAAAAGCTCTTGATGGATATGGACTTACAGTGGTCACAACATCAAAAGGTGTTATGTCAGACAAGCAAGCTAAAAAGCTTAACGTCGGTGGCGAAGTTATCTGTCAGGTATGGTAGAAATAAGATAAGGAGATTTTTGATATGTCTAGAGTAGGTAGAAACCCAATTTTGATCCCTAAGGGCGTGAAAATAGAGCTCAAGGGGAACACTGTTAAAATAACAGGGCCTAAGGGAAGTCTTGAACATACTTTCCCGGCAGTTATAACAGTTAACCAGGAAAATGATCATGTAGTCCTTACTCGTAACAACGAGGAAAGAACAACAAGAGCTTTACACGGGCTAACAAGAGCGCTTCTTAACAATATGGTAGAAGGCGTTTCTGCAGGTTTTGTAAAGGACCTTGAAATAATAGGCGTTGGATACAGAGCGCAGATGAGAGGAAAGGATATTCTTAACCTTTATGTCGGGCACTCCCACTCTATAGATTACTTTATACCAAAGGGTATAACGGCGACTGTAGAAGCTGGAAAAGGTAACCCAAAGATCAAGCTTGAAGGAAGCGATAAACAGTTACTGGGCGAGGTGGCTGCTCAAATAAGAAGACTAAGAGAACCTGAGCCATACAAAGGTAAGGGTATAAGGTTCGCTGGTGAATATATTAAGAAAAAAGTCGGCAAAGCAGTTGTCGGCAGCGGTAAGTAAGGGAGGATTTTGATAAATGTCTAAGCAGATAAAAAAAGCTACCAGCGACAGGTTGGTTTCAAGGAAATATAGGAAGGACAGGATAAGAAAGAAAATATCCGGTACACCTGAATGCCCAAGAATGAGCGTTTTTAAAAGTGACAATCATTTTAATATTCAGCTTATCGACGATAATTCTGGTATTACGCTCCTTAATTGTTCCACAATGGATAAGGATATGAGGGGAACAGTAAAGGCTAACGTAGAAGGCGCAAAAAAATTAGGTAAAAAGCTTGCTCAGGAAGCTTTAAAGAAAAGTATAAAGAAAGTGGTGTTTGACAGAAATGGATACAGATATCACGGCGCAGTAAAAGCACTTGCAGACTCAGCTAGGGAAGCTGGGCTGACCATATAGGAGGTGAGAATTGGCTTCTCATAATGAAAGACAGAAGGACAGATCAGAAAATTCCGAATATCTTGATAAGATAGTCGCGATAAATAGAGTTGCTAAGGTCGTTAAGGGTGGAAAGAGATTCAGTTTCTCCGCACTTGTGGTCGTTGGTGATGGCAAGGGACGCGTTGGTATAGGTCTTGGAAAAGCTGCAGAAGTCCCAGAAGCTATTAAGAAGGCTTCAGAAAAAGCAAAAAAGACAATGAAAGCAGTTCCTCTAAGAGAAGGGACTATCCCTCATATGATCGTCGGTAGATTTGGCGCAGCAGAAGTAGTTATGAAACCGGCTCACGAAGGTACCGGTATAATAGCTGGTGGTGCTGTAAGGTCCATACTTGAAGTTGCAGGTTTTAAGAACATCCTGACAAAAAGCCTTGGATCCAATAATCCTCACAACGTCGTTAAAGCAACGTTGGCTGGATTGCTTGAAATGAAGAACCCTGAAGCTTATGCAGAATCAAGAGGCATGGCTTTGAACGATATGATATCAAAGTAAGAGGTAGTTAAAATGGTAAAAAAGACAGCTGCAAAAAAGTCCACCGCTAATAAAAAGACCTTAAAGGTGAAACTTGTAAGAAGTACTATTGCATGTGAACCTAAGCAGAGGGCTACAGCGATAGGTCTTGGTCTTACAAAAATGAACAAGGTCATGGTCCTTGAAGATACACCTTGTGTTCGTGGAATGATCAATAAAATAATTCATATGGTAGAGGTTGAACTATGAGCATGACTAGATTAGAAGATCTTAAGCCGAATAAAGGCGCTAAGAAGAAAAATAAAAGAATAGGCAGAGGTAACTCCAGCGGCCACGGTTCTACTGCTACAAAAGGTAATAAAGGGCAGATAGCAAGAAGTGGTGGATATCATAAGGTAGGGTTCGAAGGCGGACAGATGCCTTTGCAGAGAAGACTACCTAAGTTCGGATTTAGCAATTATCCGTTCAAAAAAGAGTACACCGTCCTTAACCTTGCAAGGATAGATATCCTTCCGAACGATAAGGAGATCAACCCTGATACTTTGGTGGACCTTAATGTTATAAAAGCATCACAAAAAGACAGTGTTAAGATACTTGGTACAGGTGAACTTACCAAATCATATACGATCAAAGCTCACAAGTTCAGTAAGACCGCTGTTGAAAAGATTCAAAAAGCAGGTGGAAAAGCGGAGGTGCTTAATTGAGTTCTGCTACTAATCCCGTTGGTGCAGCTAGTATCTCAAAAATTCCTGAATTAAGGAAAAAGATCCTTTTTACGATCTTCATCCTTGCGATCTACAGATTAGGGTCCCATGTTCCAACACCTGGAATAGATACCGTCGCTCTTGGTTCTTTCTTTGATAGAGCAAGCGGAACTATCTTTGGGATGTTCAACATGTTCTCCGGCGGAGCATTGAAAAGATTTTCAATATTCGCTCTAGGTATAATGCCATACATCAGTGCATCCATCATAATACAGCTTCTTACTATCGTTATGCCATCGCTTGAAAGATTATCAAAAGAAGGCGATCTTGGAAGAAAAAAAATAACACAATATACAAGATACGGTACGGTCGTACTTTGCGTTATTCAGGCTCTCTTTATAGCAAAGGGACTTGAAAGCATGAGAGGACCTAACGGATCTAGCGTCGTTCTTAATCCTGGTCTTTACTTCAGGATAATGACGGTAATAACTCTTACCACAGGTACCACTTTCATTATGTGGCTGGGTGAGCAGATAACAGAAAGAGGTATTGGTAACGGTATATCACTTATCATCTTCGCAGGTATCGCAGCAAATATACCTTCCGGTTTTGCCAAGACCCTAAGTCTGTCAAAGTCCGGTCAGATATCAGCATTCTCCGTAGTATTCCTTGTTGCTGTAATGGTCGCAGCTATTGCGTTCATCATCTTCATGGAAAGAGCACAGCGTAGGATCCCAGTTCAATATGCGAAAAGGGTCGTCGGAAGGAAACTTTACGGCGGACAGAGCTCTCATCTTCCTTTGAAGCTGAACTCGGCCGGTGTTATACCTCCTATTTTCGCTTCATCCATAATCATGTTCCCTGCGACGATAGCACAGTATGTGGACAACCCGTTCTTCAAGGCCCTACAAGGTGCCATGATGAGCCGTTCCTTGCTCTATAACGTCGTATATATCTCGCTAATAGTGTTCTTTACATATTTCTACACCGCAGTAACTTTTAATCCAGTTGATGTGGCGGAGAACCTTAAGCGCCATGGCGGTTTCGTGCCAGGTATAAGACCAGGGAAAAGCACTTCTGATTACATAGATATCGTTCTGACAAGGATCACTCTAGTAGGCGCTATTTATATAGCTTCTGTTTGCGTGTTGCCTGAGATCATGACATTTAAATTCAAGGTTCCGTTCTACTTTGGTGGAACGTCGCTGTTGATCCTTATAGGTGTTGCTCTTGATACAGTATCACAAATAGAGTCTTATCTTTTGACAAGGCACTATGATGGGTTCATTAAGAACGCAAGGCTTAGAGGGCGCAGAGGATGAGATCAGTCGTCCTTCTGGGTGCTCCGGGTAGTGGCAAGGGAACTCTTGCTATAAAGCTCAAGAACACGTGGAACGTCCCTCATATCTCGACGGGAGATATGTTCAGGGAAGCAGTAAAAGAAAATTCTCCAATGGGGCAAAAAGCCTCTGAATACATGAAGAGCGGACAGCTTGTTCCCGACGATATAACAATAGGCATCGTGGATGAAAGGTTCTCAAAGTCCGACGTAAAAAAAGGTTTTATCCTCGACGGATTTCCTAGAACTATAAAACAAGCACAGGCACTTGATGAAATACTTGCAAAGAACGAGATCAAGTTAAGTTCTGTGATACTTCTTAACGTTGATGAGAAAAAGATAGTTAAAAGAATAACTGGAAGAAGGACCTGTTCCAAATGTGGCTCAATATATCACGTGGAGAACATGCCTCCTAAAATACCTAACGTCTGTGATAAATGCGGTTCTGCATTAACACAGCGCAAGGATGATACAGAAGAAGTAGTGAAAGAAAGATTAATAGCATACAACGAGCAGACAGCTCCTTTGATCAACTTTTATAAGAAAAAGAATATACTTGCTGAAGTGGATGCATCTAGCTCACCCGAATACATGGTCGAGCAAGTAGGGGCTCTTAGCCTTTGATCTCCTATAAATCTATGAGTGAAATAGAGACGATGCGCAAAAGCGGACGGATAGTCGCTTTGGTCTTGGATCATTTATCTTCAAAGGTCAAACCAGGGGCTACCACATGGGACCTGGAGATGTACGCACTTGATTACCTGAAAACACATGAGCCACACGCCATACCGGCTTTTAAAGGCTATATGGGGTATCCGGCAGCCCTCTGTGTCTCCATTAACGATGAAGTCGTCCATGGAATACCATCGCCAAAGAGGAAGATAGAGAATGGGGATGTTGTAAGTATAGATTTTGGGGTGTTTTATAACGGTTATGTGGGAGATTCTGCGATAACTGTAATAGCTGGCACAGGTACTCCTGAGGCTGAGTCATTGCTAAAGGTAACAAAGGAATCATTATTTGAGGGAATTAAGCAGGCTAAGGTAGGCAACCACCTGCATGATATATCAGCGGCTGTGCAAAGTTATGTAGAAGCCCGCGGCTACTCCGTAGTAAGGGAGCTTGTAGGGCATGGAATAGGCCAAAGCATGCACGAGGCCCCCCAGGTGCCTAATTTTGGGGAAAAAGGGACAGGGATCCTTATAAAACCTGGCCTTACCATTGCTGTGGAACCCATGGTGACTATGGGTAGTTATGATGTTACGTTCCTAAATGATGGCTGGACAGCAGTTACAACTGATGGTAGTCTTGCCGCACATTTTGAGCACTCCCTTGCCGTAACCAGTCAAGGGACTATTATTCTTACAGAACTTTAAGGGGATAGACGGTATGTCTAAAGACGACTATTTTGAGGTAGAAGGCACGGTTTTAGAACCACTTCCAAATGCCATGTTCAGGGTCCAGCTGGAGAACGGGCACAAGATACTGGCCCACATCTCCGGGAAAATGCGCATGCATTACATAAAGATATTGCCAGGGGACAAGGTCCGCATACAGATGTCTCCCTATGACCTGTCTAAGGGCAGAATAGTCTATAGAGAGAAATAATATAACATTACTATTGACAGTTAAAAAATAATTTATATATAATCGCTTGCCTTTGTTTAGAGGCCTTTTTGGAGGATTAGATGAAAGTTAGAGCTTCAGTGAAGAAGATGTGTGATAAGTGCAAAGTAGTTAAGAGAAATGGTGTTGTAAGAATTATTTGTTCAAATCCAAAGCACAAACAGCGTCAAGGTTAATGAGGGAGGAGAGATTTATATGCCAAGAATCGCAGGTGTAGACGTTCCTAATAGCAAAAGAATAGAAGTAGGTCTTACTTATATTTACGGTATTGGAAAAACGTTATCAAAAAAGATACTTACAGACGCTGGAATTGATCTTAACAAGAGAAGCCAGGACCTTACGGACAATGAGATCGCGTCCATAAGAAAGATACTAGAAGAAGGGATAAAAGTAGAAGGTGATCTAAGAAAAGAGATCACAATGAATATAAAGAGGCTGATGGACCTTGGCTGTTACAGAGGGCAAAGACATAAAAGAGGTCTTCCTGTAAGAGGACAGAACACAAGATCCAATGCAAGAACACGTAAGGGACCTAAGAAAACGGTCGCTGTTAAGAAATCTATCAAGACAATGAAATAGTATAGGAGTGCAATAAATGGCTGTACCAACAAATGTTACCAACAAGGTAAAAGAGACTGGAAAGAAAAAGGTTAAAAAGCATGTGCCAATAGGCAATGCTTATATCCAGGCTTCTTTTAACAACACTATAATAACGTTCACCGACCCACAGGGCGGTGTTATTGCTTGGTCAAGTGCAGGTTCTGCAGGTTTCAAGGGATCAAGAAAAGGAACTCCTTTTGCTGCGCAGCTCGCGGCTGAGAATGCTGGCAAAAAGGCAGTTGACTGTGGAATGAAGAACCTTACGGTCTATGTAAATGGACCTGGGGCTGGAAGAGAATCCGCATTGAGGGTGTTCAACGTTCTTGGTTTCAAGGTAGGATTGATAAAGGATGTCACTCCAATACCTCACAACGGTTGCAGACCAGCAAAACGTCGTAGAGTATAAAAATAAAACAATAGAGGAGAAACACATTGGCTCGTTATACAGGATCAAAATGTAAGTACTGCCGTAGAGAAGGGAGAAAACTTTTTCTAAAAGGCGATAGATGTTTTTCTGACAGATGCGCATACGAAAGAAGGCCTTACCCTCCAGGAATGCACGGGCAGAGCAGGGTTAAGTTCACTGAGTATGGAATTCAGCTCAGAGAAAAACAAAAAGTTAAAAGACTATACGGTGTGGACGAAAATCAGTTCAGACTATTCTTTAAGCGTGCAGCATGTCTTAAAGGCAACACCGGTGAAAATCTTCTTTCTCTTCTTGAGAGAAGACTTGATAACGTTATTTACAAACTTGGCTTTGCTAGCTCACGCCAGCAGGCAAGACAGTCTATAAAACACTCTCACTTCCTACTTAACGGTATAAAGGTCAACATACCTTCTATGATCGTTTCCAAGGGTGATGAAATAGTCATTAAGGAAAAGAGTAGAACTATGCCAAGCTTTATAGGGCTGTTGAGTCAGTAGGCAGAAAAGAGATACCAAGATGGTTGAACGTTGATGCCTCAGCATTTAAGGGTACTGTTAATGATGTCCCTGCAAGAGCGGACATAGCAGTTGACATAGAAGAGCGTCTGATCGTCGAATTGTATTCTAAGTAATAAACCAAGGGGGCAGGAGCTATATGGAAAACACAGATAAAAGAATTGATGCTTTGCACTGGAGAGGTTTGATACGCCCGAAACTTCTAGAAGTAGATAATGAGACTTTTACGGATACATATGGCAGATTCGTCGCTAAACCTTTAGAAAGAGGTTTTGGTCTTACTCTTGGTAACGCTCTTAGAAGAGTATTGTTGTCCTCCATTAGAGGAACAGCGATCACAAGTATTAGGATGGACGGAGTTCTTCATGAGTTCTCGACTATTCCAAACATAAAAGAGGACGTTGCAGATATAATACTTAACCTTAAGCAGGTAAGGTTCCATCTTTTCACAGATGAACCTAAGACCGTAAGGATAAAGAAAGTAGGTGATGGACCAGTTACAGCGGCAGATATTCAATTAGACGAAACAGCTGAGATATTGAACCCTGAACAGATCATCTGCACAATAAGCGGAAATGGGAAATTCAATGCAGAAGTAACTATACAGAGAGGCAGAGGCTACAGACCTGCAGAAGAAAATAAATATGAGGGTATGCCAGTAGGGACCCTTCCAATAGATTCTTTCTTCTCCCCTATAAAGAGAGTTAACTACAGTGTTACAGATGCTCGTATAGGACAGAGAACAGACTATGATAGGCTTATCCTTGAAGTCTGGACAGATGGAACGATACTTCCTGAGGACGCTGTTGCATATGCATCAAAGATCCTTAAGGAACATTTGAATATATTCATTAATTTTAGGGAAGAAGCTGAGCCTATCTCAGAACAGAAGATAGCTAGCAAGATCAGCCCTGAACTTGCTGAATATCTTGATAAGACAGTCGACGAACTTGAGCTATCAGTAAGGTCCGCTAACTGCCTACACAATGCTAACATCAGATACATAGGTGAGCTTGTTACAAAGACAGAGGCTGAAATGCTTAAGACAAAGAACTTCGGCAGAAAGTCATTGAACGAGATCAAAGATATACTTACAGAAATGGGCTTGAGCCTTGGTATGAAGATAGAGGGATGGGAAATGCCTTCTGAAGGTTCAAGGATCAATAAGGAGTTTGAAGAATGAGACACGGCAAAAGCGGTAGAAAGTTAAGCCTAGAGGCTTCAGAGAGAAAGGCTCTTTTTAGGAATATGACGGATTCCCTTGTTGTTAAGGGTAAGATAAAGACGACAGTTACAAGAGCCAAAGAGATCCGTAAATTTGCGGAGAACATGGTAACTCTTGCTAAAGAAGGAACTCTTGCTGCAAAAAGACAGGCATTAGCTTTTCTTAGGACCAAAGAAGCTTTTGTTAAGCTTTTTGGCGAATACGCAGAGACATATAAGGACAGGAACGGTGGCTACACAAGGATAACAAAAGCCGGTTACAGGGTCGGGGATAATGCTCCTATGGCCTACCTTGAGTTCATAACAGGAGAAGAGACTACAACTAAGAAGGCCGCTCCAAAGAGAAAGAGACGTCGTTCAACAAAGAAAGCCGGAGCAGAAGGCAAAGAAGCTGCTTCAGTACAGGAATAGCCCTAAATATCGTTATTCCTGAATAGATATTTAAAATCCCCACGTCGTAAGATGTGGGGATTTTTTTTGTATGTGAAAAACAAACTCAATTTATAGGCATCATCTAAGATCTATATAGGAGCTTTTGCTTCAAATAGGAGCAACCCTTTTTTATCGTAATATTTATCTGTGGTTCCCACGAATTTCATCCCTATCTTCTCCAGAACGTGCCTTGATCGAGGGTTATCTGGGAACACTACCGCTATTATCTCTTTCAACCCGAGTGTCTTAAACCCATAGTTTAGTGACGCCTGGGCTATCTCCGTGGCTAATCCCATTCCCCAATAGGGAGCCGCCAGCGCGTAGCCAATTTCCACGTCCTTTGTGTTCCATATATGCTGGAGCCCACAGTGTCCTATTAATTTGTTATTCTCTTTTAGCACTACTGCCCAAAGACAGAATCCCAAGTTTTTTTGCTGTTCTGCCCGACTATCTATTTTTGTCTTTGCGTAATCTGGAGGTAATGACGGAAGATATTTAAGTACAAGAGGGTCACTCATTATTTTGGCATAATCATCAAGATCTGAACTTTCCCAAGCTCTCAGAATAGTCCGTTCAGTCTCTAATATTATCTTCATAAAGAAGCTCTTTGCACCAGCCTTAGGAATTCCTGTCTTGTTGATAGGTCATTCCTGAATACGCCAAGCATGGAAGATGTTGTGGCAATGGAATTCTGTTTTTCAACGCCTCTCATTACCATACACATATGTTTAGCCTCTATTATGACCCCTACGCCCCTAGGTTTTAGAACAGTGTAAAGAGTATGTGCTATTTGGTGGGTAAGTCTTTCCTGTACCTGTAGTCTTTTTGCAAATACGTCGACCAAGCGCGGGATCTTACTTAGACCTACTATTTTCCCATTAGGTATGTACGCTACATGACATCTTCCGAAGAAGGGTAACAAATGATGTTCGCATAGGCTGAATACCTCTATATCCTTTACTATTATCATATCGTCGTATTTTTCTTCAAAGATGGCACTGTTTATTATCTTTTCTGGATCTTGCTTATATCCGCTAGTGAGGAACTCATAGCTTTTTTCTACTCGCTCAGGGGTCCTGATAAGACCTTCTCTGCT
>JBAXXF010000009.1:0-14725 GCA_037128035.1 bacterium
ATACTGTACCAAAGGTAGAACAGCTACCAAAAAAAACCGGAATGGATACCAAGCAGATAAAATTTATAAACGATCTCATAATATAATTTTACTCCATTAGATCAAAAGAATGAAATCATTTTAAAGATACTGAACAAAAAACCAAAGGACAGAATAGACATTATGATCCCAGGTGAAATGAACAAAAGCACACCTTTTGCTTTTGAGAAAGAATTCCTAACGGCTATCTCTTTGCCAACCATGAAGACCAACAGGATACCAAAAGCAAGTTGCCCTAAATATGGCAACAACGTTAGAGCATATAGAAAAGCTATAACTGTGTAGAGTACAGATAGTGTTGAACTGAACCTTTTGGGTTCTTTTAGGAATATATGGAGAATAACTTGTATTATAGCTGCATAGAACGTCATAGATACTAAATAGAAAAGAGGCCAAATAAGGGCCCCATAGAAAGAACCAAGGAACATGAGGTACGACATGAGGGATTTTAGAACTGGATTGGATACGCCAAGCTCTGTGCTAAAGAACCTAAATACCGAGAAAAAAGTGTCTCCCATTCCAAAGCTGAAAAGAAGAAGTTTGTTAAGCACTCCTATAAGGAACATGACCATGTAGCAGAACAAAAACGCCACTATAACCCTTCCGTCCATAAGATTATAATAAACTTTTTTCATTTGATCATTTAACCTCTTTGTTGAAGCTATCATATATTTCAGACGAAATAACTATGGTATTTCTGCTTTTTATAAGGATGTACCTGCCAAAACCTACCGGGGCTTTAGTTCCCACATACAGCGTCTCATTGACTTTGTTGGCATAATTTTTTACATTGATTATCATTATGGGGTTATCAAGCCCATATTCCCTGACCTCAGTATCTTTTGCTGGGTCAGACACCACTTTTTCTGGTTTACCTTTTAACGTATAAACTATCGTGTTAATTTCCTTATTATCAGCGCTTGGTTTACCATTAACATACCATGTCCCGTTCTTGTTCAACAATTCAAATCCTTTTTTAGCGATCGGGTCTATCACAGATAATTCGTCCACATCATTTATGAAAAAAGTGTTTTTCCTCTTCTTTTCTTTATACGACTTATATTCTACGAAATAGATGTAAAGCCCCACGAATGCAAGCACAAGTAAAAGTGCTACTGATGAGTTAAAGCTCTTCAAATTATTTTTTTCTCCTTCTATACCAATAGACTATTCCACCACCCAAGATGGAGAATGGTAAAACGTAAACAGTGAAGAGCCCAACCAAAAGACCGCCTGGCATTTGAAAATTGCCAGCTTTTTCCATTTTTGGTCTTATGGATATTAGGTCGCCGTCCTTCACAAGGTATGAAACAGCGTTCATAAATATGTCGGAATTGGCCGCATGACTTATGTACTGATTAGAAACAAAACTAGCATTACCAAAAACCACAATATCCCTATCGAACTTATCGTTTATGAGCACACAGATATCAAGTGGACCTTTTATATCTCTATCCTTATCGAACTTTATTGTCCCACTCTTTGCCCCTACTTCTCCCCAACTCGTGTTGGTCGTTCTACAAAGTTCAGTGATGTTATATCTTTTCCTGTCAGCCTTTGAAACATCTATCGACTGAGCGAACGGATATATAGTAACTTCCCTAAAACCTGCTGTTATTGGGTTTACAGGGTCGTACGATTGGACGACAGGCATTGCTTCTGTCACTCCAAATAGTTTTGATTCAGGATCAATAACTATATCGTCCCTAAGTCTTACATTAAAACTCGCCAGGACCTTATTAACGTTCTGGTCTGGTTTTATCATGCTGTTGGGTGATGATGGGTCCGAGAGTATGAAGACTGGCCCATTGGCTTTGATGTAATTCTCTATTACAGATACTTCTTTCTCAAAAAATGCTTTTTTGGGTCCAGCTATTACTAGCAAACTAGCATCCTGTGGAACAACCCTGCTGGTCAATAGGTCCAGCTTTTCAACCGTATAGTTTTGTCCGCTTATGATCTTTTTAAGCGATGAATAATCGGTATTCTCCTCTGAATCGACGTCCCTCTCACCATGCCCAGAGAGGAAATATATTTTTTTCTTCCCTTTCCTCGTGAGCTTTATAATGGAATTGGTAAGTCCCTCTTCTGTCAAAGACTCCATTCTTGTCTCGTTCTCGCCTGAGCTGGCGATTATTGTTCCATATCGTGTTACATCGTAGCTTTTTGCTTTTACTAGCTCTTTGTTCGGGTCCACTATCTCATAAGAAAGTTTGTTGGTGTAATGTGCATACTTATCCATGGCGTACTTAAATGATGCACCTTCAGCGGCTGGATCTAAGAAGGCTATAAAGTGGACATCGGTCTTTAGATTTTTTAGGACTTTGACCGTCTCATCGCTTAGTGTGTTTATTTTAGCTCTGGTAAGATCAACGCTCCTGTCGTTCCTGTATGCTATATAATTTATAGCAGCTGCTATTATGACAACTAAAAGAACTGTCAGTATGGCGTTGGCACTTTTTATATTATTCTTCCTTTTTATAAGGGTTGTTATTATCTCCCTGTTGTAAAAGGCTAGTGATAACAGCGTCAATCCAGATAATATAAGTAGCGCGTAGCCAAACCTATAGTACTGTGGAAGAAAAATAAACCATAACAACGATATTAACAAAAGTACTGGCAAACATATCTTTAATATTCTGTTCATAACGAGCCTCTTTGTTTTTCTATCCCCAGATAGGAAAGATAAAGAGCTATGCTGCAAAAAGATAGGTAATAGACGGTATCCTTGATATTTATCATTCCTTCCCCAAATGACTCAAAATGCCTCATTATGGAAATGTAATATATCGTGGAGGTCATAAGCTGACTAGAGTTCTGAGCACCCCAGTCTATTATCCACAAGAACAGCAATGAGATGAATGTAAGCACCGCAGCTATGATCTGGTTTTCTGTCAATGTGGACCAAAAAACGCCAACGGAGATATAGCATGCAGAAAGGAGAACAAGGCCTATATACATTGTAAAGACCTGCCCCATATCAGGATTGCCACCTATATAAAGTATAAGAGGATACGTAAGTGTGCACACGAGTGTCAGCGTTATAAGGAACAACGCAGATAGGAATTTACCTACCACTATTTGCCCGGAACTTATTGGGCACGTTAACAACAATTCCATGGTCTTTTGTTTTTTTTCTTCAGAGATCAGCCTCATGGTTATAAGAGGGATAAGGAACAAGAAAAGAAGATTTATCGTCCCATATAGAGGCTTTATTATAGCATCGTTAAGGGTCGCTGTTACAGGCTCTCCTGTTTGTGACCCTATAAAGCTTTGCCTTACAAAGAATAAAAGCCTTTGATAGAACATAAAGCCTGTGACCAAAAGAAAAGAGCTTAGAACGAGGTATCCTATAGGTGATATGAAATACGTCTTAAAGTCTTTTTTGGCTATGACGAAGGATCTTTTCATATTGTGTTAACATCCTCCTGAGTAGTAAGTTTTAAGAAAACATCTTCTAATGTCACATCCTTATTCTTAAATTCCAAAACCTCGTAGTTATTACATATGGCTATTTTGATCAATTGAGCCCTTATGTCATCATGCCCTTTGGCGTCTATATAAATAGCGTTATCTTTGCCAGATATAAAACCGACATCAAGGACTTTATCAAGATCTTTTATTGAGCGGAGCAATTTTTCGTCAGCCTTTGTCAGTGTCATCTCATAACTGTTGTTACCTGTTAGATACTTTGAAAGGTTCTTTTGATGTTCAACAGAGACTATCTTTCCTTTGTTCAATATTATAACGCTTTCACAGGTCATCTGTATCTCGGGCAGTATATGACTGCTCAATATGATGGTCCTCTCTCCGGCCAGTGACTTTATCAAGTTCCTTATCTCTATTATCTGTTTTGGATCAAGACCAGATGTTGGCTCATCAAGTATAAGTATCTCTGGGTCATTTATTAGAGCCTGTGCTAAGCCTGTCCTTTGTTTAAAGCCTTTTGACAGATTGCCTATTATCCTATCCTTCACATCTTTAAGACCACAGAGCTCCACGACCTTATCAATGTTTGAGCTTATCCTGTCCTTGTGAACATCCTTTAGTTCAGCCACATATTTAAGATATTTAGAGACGGTCATTTCATTGTACAAAGGTGGTGTTTCAGGAAGATAGCCAATTTTCTTTTTTACTTGAATTGGGTGTTCTACGACATCGTATCCGGCCACTTTTACAGTACCTGAACTAGGAGATATAAAACCCGTAATTATCCTCATGGTTGTAGTTTTGCCTGCTCCATTTGGACCTAAAAAACCAAGTATCTCGCCTTTGTTTAAGGTAAAACTAATATCGTCAAGAGCTCTAATGGCTCCATAATTCTTTATGAGGTTTCTTACTTCTATCATTTACGTCCCCTCCTCCAGGACTTTTAGCAAGAAAACCATTGTCAAGCAAGCAACCTCGATATAAAAATCGCAATTATGAGAAATAAAATCATTGGAATAATAGGTGATTCCTTAGAAAAGCCCGAACTAAATAAGATTGCTGAAGAATTGGGCAGATTGATAGCCAAAGAAGGCTACTCCCTTGTCACGGGAGGAAGATATGGCGTAATGGGGGCAGCCTCAAAGGGCGCAAGGTCCATTGAGCCAAGACCAGAAACTTCCAAAGTGATAGGGATACTCCCAGGAATAAATGAGGAAGGAGCTAACCCATATCTTGATTACGTGATCCCTACAGGTATTGGCTGGGCAAGGAACCAGGTAGTCGTGCTTTCAAGTGACATAGTAGTTGCTGTAGGTGGAGGGGCCGGTACCCTATCCGAGATGTCGTATGCGTGGACATACAATAAACCATTAATAGCATTCCAAGGTATAAAAGGTTGGAGCAACAACCTAGCAGGCACGATATTAGATGAGAAAAGGCAAGAGCCAATAATTAAAGTATCATCCCCAGAAGAAGCGATAGCCAAGATCAAAGAGATCCTATCTAAATTATAGACGATAGTTGTTTAGCTCTAATTCGCTTATTGCCGATACTGCAGCTTCGTTTGTCTTAACCCCATTATCAAGATAGACCATATCAATGTCGCTGCGTCCATTCCCAAGGGTCTTTGTGTATCTAGCTATTATCCGTCCTGCAAGAGCTTGCTTTTCAGGAACTAATGAAACCTTATCGTAGTTATAATTTAATAACAGCCCTGTAGAACCTGCGGCGTCTTTTGGTTCGACGATCGTACCTAATTTTGCATAGTCATATAATCTAGTAACTTCTTTTTCATCCCTGGCTGTCATAAAATAAAAGTTATCCCCTAAATAAAAATGTCTTCCCCACTTTAGTAGTTCAAGCTCCACCCAGGTAAGATCCTTGTTTGTTTCCATCATGACATTAAATCGTTTCGTAAGGTTAGGGTCGGTGAACTTACATCCACCAGCCGGTTGGGGATAAGTTGTTAAATTAAATTTCTCTGCCAGTTCAAATTGTCGTTTTCTTCCTCTGCCTGAGATATCCATGAGCATTTCCCTGTTCAGCACCCCTTCCTGCTCTGGTATTGTAGGCTTTAGCAGTTTAGCGCTAAGGGGTCTTACTAGATACCCCCTTAATCCACTCTCTTTTTCTACCATATTAAGCGCTTCTTTTCTTTGAGACATTGGACGCTGTGCTAAGACTTCTCCTGAAAAAACAAAGACAGCATTTAATTCTTCCATCTTCTTTTTAGCTATTTGAAGCATGTAGCTGTGACAATCCACACAGGCGTTCACCGCAGAGCCGGTGCCGTGCTTTGGATTCTTAACTATGTTATCTATATAATCTTGCCCGAACTTGTGTACGATAAGATTAAGGCCCCTTTCCTTTAATCTCTGTTCTATCTCCTCAAGCTTTTCTTCCGAATAACCAAAGTATGGAGAAACAAAGTGCAGAAGGTAGACATTAAAGCCCTGCTGTTTTATAAGCAGCGCAGAAAGCCAGCTATCAAGCCCTCCAGAGAAAAGCCCTACGACATTTTTCTTACACATATTAACTACCTGTAATCATTTATATATTAATCTAAGTATTACGGTAAAACCCTTATTGCAATTGATTTCTAGGCTCCCGAGAGTAGAATCCACTCTATCTAAAAAGTACAGGAGGAAGGGACCATGAAAAAAGCTCTAATTTCGGCATTAGTTCCGTTGTTTATGATCGCCTGCGGTGGCGGCGGTTCAGACGTTTCTTCAGTAGACAAGCTTCCAAAAATGACAAGCCCAGTCATTAGTGGAACAAGCGCAAGCTCAGTAAAGGTGGATAACGCTCTAACTGGTTTAACCTATTGGGGTGCTTCTTCTTCTTCTTTTACGCATGGACAGAGTAGATCAATGTGCGAATCTTTTAACATCACCAGAGAGATCATGAATAAAGCGGCACAGAGCGATAGGATCCTTTGTTATATACAGAACACAATAGTTGCTCCTGTAAACGCTGGAAAAGTTGGCACACCCGATGATGGAAAGTACCACATGGTAACTTTAGATTTTGGAGGCACAGTACCTAACCCTAGTTCACACAACACAGCTCCTGTAATGAAATTCAAGATCAAAAAAGATGGCGACAAGATAACAGAGTTTGAAATGTTCAATTGTATGGCAGGAACTGTAGTAGCTCCTTTGCAAAGCGAATATCAGCACCAGGTTATAAATGGAAGCGACATAACAATAACGAGCAAAGATATAGAAGGTCAGTACAATAGTAGTATCTCAGCTACTGGAAAATTAGACGGGACGAGTTTTACACAGAAACGTATAACCGGTATTAGCTATAGCAGCGATACATGTAACAACGCTGCTAAAACGGTTATCGACCAATACGTAGATGCTATAATAGCCTCTGCTTATCAAATAGGTACCTGTGGTTCAAACGCTTTCTCAACACAGGCTTATGCAAAATTCCAATTATTGAACGGAAACAACGCCGACATACATAGATGGGCAGTTGGAGATGGTTCGGTAAAAGTAACAACATCTAATACATGGTCCGGCGGAAGTTATACAAATCCTGAAAGTATAGTTAGCTGGAATGGAGATTCAAAGGCTGATATAACAGCTGCAAGTGGAATGTATTATTCAGCTGTAAGTGCTGGTAGCATCCCTGCCACAGATCCTACAGCAGAAGCTATAGCCCTTGATTTTGCAGCTAGCGAAAAATGGGACTGCTCAGGTACTCCAGAAGCAACCATGGTAGTAGATATGGCAGCTTTAACTCCGATCTGCGATCAATATGGTCTTGAACCTGACGGTGGAAACACTTGGATAGATTGCTATAATGTAACAGGTAATTAATTTACAGTTTTTAAGTCCAGATAAATGAAGACGGCGGGGAAAGGTTCTCCGCCGTCTTTTTATTGCCCTTGTTCTTGGTCCATTATCATACCAAAAAAATCTTTAACCAAGGCGATCTGCGCCTTAATAGATCCTGCCCTGCATACAGCATCATAATACGTCCTGCGATCTACGCAGGTAACGTCATACATATTCTTGGCGTAATAGATAAGATGCTTTTTCATCATCTTATAGCCCTTGTCCTCTCCATAAAATTCTTTTGAAAGCGATATGTGGTCTACTACTGTCTGTAGAAAGGCCTGGTCTATGACCTTTCTTTCACCTGTAAAGAACCATGGATTACCGACTAAGGCTCTTCCAACCATAACACCGTCACAAGCTGTAAGATCCATCATCCTTTTGGCGTCATCCATGGACAGTACGTCGCCATTCCCTATTACGGGTATTTTTAAATTCTCTTTTACTTTTTTTATCAATTTCCAGTCCGCACAACCTGAGAACATCTGAATGGTAGTTCTAGGATGTATTATTACGGTATCTGCACCCTGATCTTCGCATATCTTAGCCATCTCAACGACATTGATAGAACTTGGGTCTTTACCGCTACGCAACTTAACAGAGACTCTCTTTTTTGTAGCCTTCCTTGTTTCTGCAACTATTTGAGCTAAAAGTTCTGGGGTCCTCATTAAGGCTGAGCCACAACCGTTCTTCAGTACCTTTCTTACAGGACAGCCGGCATTTATATTTATCTCAGAGATATATTCCAGGCCCTCTATTACGCTAACTGCTTTTGAGAATGAGTCTGGCTTAGCTCCAAACAGTTGTACTATTAGAGGCTGGTCATTATCCAATATCTTTATCATCTTAAAGGTATTCTTGTGATTTTTGGATAGGCCTTCAACGCTGACCATTTCCGAATAAACGAACTTTGCTCCGAACCTTCTATTTATCACTCTGAAAGGGGAATCGCTTAGCCCAGCAAGGGGAGCTGTATGTATAAGATCAATTATTGATTGAGACATTAACGCTTGCACCACCGTTGGAATCCTTTGACCTTATAAAATAATCCTCAACTTTGTAAGAGGCTCTTGGAGGAAGTTTTATCTTAGATCCTGTTTTTAGTTTTATTTGACCCTCTAATATTTTTTTACTGAACTCAGGATTGTAGTTCTGTATCTCAGAGATATTAAGCCCAGAGATCTTTGATAGTGTATTAACATCTATATCCTTCTCTATTGTCACATACGAGAAGTTCATTGGATGTTCTTTCTCTATATTGCCAAATAATTTCTCGCTATATACCGTTACATACAGGGCTGCCAAAAATTCGGAATAGAAGTTCTGAGATGCAAAACCGAACCTGTCTGACTCATATTCTGCTACTATTTTGGATATATCCTTGGTCTTTAGTTTTTTAATGGCTTTCTTTAAACCGCCAGGACCGTGATTGTATGCGGTTATGGCAAGAGGCCAGGTGCCAAGAAGCTTGTAGTCGGCTTTCAATATCTCCGCAGCTACGGCACTTGCTTTGAATGGAGAGTAACGCTCATCATAGGTTGGATCAGTACCTAGATATTTCTCTCCCGTCTTATTTATTATCTGCCATATTCCCTTTGCACCCACTTTTGAACCAGCTCTTATTTCAAACGACGACTCAACGAATGGCAGTCTGGTCAATTCCCAAGGCAAATTATTCTCTTTGAAAATATCCTCAATTATCGGCAAATACCTAGATGAAGCTTTTATACCTTTTATCAGGTTATCTTTTTGTCCGTCCTGTGTTCTGATGTTCTCATATGCACTCTTTGATTCTTCGTTGCTCATCTTTGACCTTACAAGCTTGGCGATCCTTTTTTCTTCTGGTATTCGAGATGAAAAGTACTTTACTCCCCCAACGCTCGAGATCTTTCTTAATATTTTTTTAATGGAATCACGTTCTTCTGCTACTTTTTTCCTGAATATAGCCTCTTTGGTCAAACCTCTATCGCTCTTCCCAGGGACAACAGAGTCAATGTCTATCGCCTTATATACTACCGTAAGATCATCCCTGTCGTGTATCAAAACTGCAGTCGAAGGATAGATGGCATATATTTGAGCCCAAAAAACTACCCTATCCTTTAGGCCGTTAGGGATCTTAAAAGTGTTAGAGATGATATTATCCGGATCTTTCAATATATCCTTTAATATATCCATCTCAGCTTTTTTGGGAGCCTCTTTGCCTAAATCGTATGGTGTAGCACTTACGTCAAATTGGTCGCTCCACGGCCTATCCACATCAAGCATAGATGCGTAGTTCAATGTCTGAACGATATATAGCAATAGGAGGAACATTTTTAAATCTGTACCACAAAATTTACTATGATTGTATAATTATGAGTATAATATTTCAAGGGGTGAAAGAGATGTCAAATTGGCTGCCAATAACTGAGTATTCATTAAAGAACGGCATAAGCATCTCTACCATCAGAAGAAAGATAAAGAACAAAACACTTGAATCCAAAATAGAGAACGGTAAATACTTTATACTGGACGCCTTGACCGATTATGAAATAAATGAGAATAAAACTGACGCTGATGGATTAGTGACCTTTGCTGAGAACTCAATAAGTACAATATCAAAACTGAACCATGAACTAATAGAAGAAAAGGATAAGATAATTAGAACACAGGAAATAACCATAAATCATCTACGAGAACAGATAAGCGATCTAAAGATGCTGATAGGCATTATGGAAAAAAGTAATTAACTACGTTGTCCTTAATTTCTTATCGCTGGTTATTATACCCTTCTCTATTAATTTTCTTTCTAGGATCGAGCTCCCCGTTTTCAACCATCTATCATAAAGTCTTATAAGGTCCTCGGCCCTGCTTATGTGTGTTTCAAAGCTTACCTCGGTCAGTATATCCATCAGATTGCTGAATTTTTTGAAGATCTCAGAGTACAAAGAGGAATTTTGCGATGATTCTGCAATGTTAGAAAGGTTGCTAAAAGCCTGTGCCCCGACAGAAAGATAATACCCAACATCTATTATCTTCCTATTAAGACTCTCGCTAAAATACCCTCCTATATATAAGGAGTAATCGCCTACATATTTCAGCATAGGTCTTCTTTGTCTCAACGGTTCTATGAATGATTGCTGGAATATTATGGACAGTGGGACATCAAGATAAGGAGCATCATTGCTCTTTATGTTCCTGGACAGCAGGTTGATAATATAGATCTTTGCATGGTCTGACAGCTGGACTTGCTGATTTTTTATAGCTGTATCAACAAGCTCACTAAAGAAGAACTCAGGATTTTTGACCAAAGTTAGTTGAAACATTAATCTATATTATATCACATTGATTTCGTTTTGTCAATATAATTAACCTGAAACCACAGCAATGTTCTCTGCACCGTCTTTGAAGTACTTATTCGCTACAAGCTTAATATCGTTTGCCGTAACAGCTAGTATATCCCTGGAGTAAGCAAACATGGAATCGTAACCATTCCCGAACATCTCATCAAAGCCCATTGTGGTAGATTGCTCGGAGAAAGACTGCATAGATATAGCATGCCTGCCTATAATGAAGTTCTTGGCTCTTTCCATTTCATCATCACTGATGCTTTCTCTCTTGATCCTACTTATCTGTTTTCTTATTTCGTCTATTGCCTTGTCTATCTTACTATTCTCGCTTGCTATATAGGCGCCAAAATAACCTGTATCAGGACCATATAGCTCAACAGGTGCAACGGTGTAGGCTAAGCTTTGCTTGTCCCTGAGATCAAGGAAAAGCCTTCCGCTTTGACCACCTAATATCGCATCTAATAAGCTCAGGGCATACTTGTCATTAGACCTAAGACCACAGGTCTTATATGCAATAAATATGTGAGCTTGTTTTGATTCCTTCTTGAACCTAGCTATCCTGTTATCTGTTTGTGCTGGTTCTTCTTTCACAACAGGAAGAGGACCGCTGTCCTGTCCTATTTTAGATATCGTATCATCCACCCAACTCAAAAGTTTCTGCTCATCAAAATCACCAACAACAGAAAAGATCATCCTCTCTGGGGACAGTAGCATTTTATAAAAATCCATGACATCGGACCTTTTGAATTTTCTTACATTATCTATTGTCCCTAATATCTCAAATCTATATGGATGTTCTTTATACATTGTCTTAAGGAGAAGCTGTTTGGAATATTGTCCAAGGTTATCTTCGCTGGCTCTTATCTCATCCTCTATTATCTTTTTCTCGTTATCAAAATATTCCTGTTTGAAGTTTGGCTTCAAAAGGATCTTGGATGCAGCACTTAGGATGTCCATAAAGAAAGGCTTCATAACATCTATGCTAAGACCTATTGAATTCCTACCACTAAACGAATTAAGACTTGAGGCCGTGCTATCTATTATATTGGCAAGGTCCGAGAAAGAAAGATCATCAGCTCCAAACGTTAATGTCCTGGCCATAAGATTAGAAATGCCTTGATTGGATCCATTCTCGTATAAAACGCCTCCTGGCATTAATATCTTCATAGAAACGAGCGGTGTGGCACTCATTTTCCTTACTATTATTCTAGCACCAGAGGGATGCTTTATTATCTTTGGAGCCTCAACTATTATATTTGAGCTAAAATCATAGTCGTTATCTGCTGTTATACTATCAACCACAGATGACCTGCTTTCATAAGCTTTGCTTTCCTCTTTTACCGCTGACGAAACAACGCCACTTAATTTGAAACTTTCATCAAATATTTTGGCTAAGGATCTATCGTCTATTTTTTCCTGCTTAGGTACAACGGCAGAGATACTTACTTTTGAAGTATCCATATATTTATCCAGCATACTTATTATATCGCTCTTCTGTATTTTCCTTAGCCCATCAAAATACTGTTTCTCAAATTCAACTCCACCAGTAGTGGAGATAAGATGGCCTAATTTACTAGCAAGACCTTCAACCTTTTCCCTCTCGTAAACCTTATCACTAAGCAGTATGGTCTTGGCCTTTTCTATTTCGTCCATATTTATATTGTTCTTAAGTTTTTCCATTTCTTCATAAATGGAGCTCAAAATGCTTTTGATCCTGGACTCCGATTTACCTGATGAGCCGTCCAAAGAAAAAGAGATATTGAATGCTCCACCGTATTTTGGTGTATAGGCATAAGAGGAAATGTAGGTAACAATGCCTTGTTCAACCCTTAACGTTTTCACTAGTCTGGAACTATCTCCCTGTCCCAACACAATACCAAGAACATCCAAAGCTGGTATGTCCTCGTGCATCAGTCCTGGAATAGGGAACCCAAAAACAATGTTCAACTCATTAACGTCCATTGTCTGGACTTTGCAGGACTTGTTCGTTTTTGGCCTTACTTCTGAAACGCTACATTTTGTCCTTTCTGCAGTTCTAAGATCGCCAAAGGTCTTGTCTATAACGCCAAAGGTCTTGTCTACAGTATCAACGTTGCCGCATACTATAAGGATACAATTAGATGGAGTGTAAAATTTAGAGTAATATCCTTTGATCTCATCCCTGGTAATGGTCCTTATTATCTTTTCATAACCTAGTATAGGTCTGCTATATGGGTGATCCTTGAAATGGATATCAAAAAAATTGTCAGACGCTACACTACCAGGCATATCTTGATACCTACGTATCTCTTCAACTATGACCTCTCTTTCCGAATCTATTTCTTCCTGTATGAACGTTGGGCAAAACACGAGGTCCTTTAATATTGAAAGCCCTTTCTCCATATGCATAGAAGAAAGTGTAATGTAGTAACAGGTGTACTCTTTGGCCGTAAAAGCATTGAGGTCTCCTCCGAGTGACTCAACTTCTCTTGCGACCTCACCTACGCCATGCTTTTCCGTTCCCTTAAAGAGTAAGTGCTCTATAAAATGAGAGACCCCATATTCTTTGTCAGCCTCACACACAGAGCCACATGAGACCCAGAGTTGCAGACTTACTACATCCGAAGATGGGTTTTTAACGACTATAGAATTAAGACCGTTTGCAAGTATTTTGGCTTTCATATTTATTCCTTTTAAGGGATACTTTATCCGATATGACGGCAAATATAAAGCATTTATACATACACATCCCTTTCTGCAGATCAAAGTGCCCTTATTGTGATTTCTTTTCTATCCCCAACGCCAGTGAGGACAAAAAGAGCTCATACATTGCTGCTGTAATAAGGGAATTCGCTCATCTGTCTAAACTAATTGCAGCTCCTCTTGAAACTGTTTATTTAGGAGGTGGAAGCCCTATACTCCTAGGCCAAAGGAACCTTTCCTTGATCCTGGACGCAATAAGCCCATTTACAGACCCTAATACAGAAAAAAGTATCGAGCTGAACCCTGAGCACGTTGAGGAAAAAATGTTCAGTTTTGACTTTAACAGGGTAAGTCTTGGTGTGCAGACGGTGGATCTTAATATTTTAAAAAAAATAAAAAGAAAATATGACCTAGATAAATTGATACAGAACATAAAGAGGATCAAACAAGAGAATATATCTCTTTCTCTGGATTTCATGTTTGGACTACCTGGGCAGGGACTTAAAGAATTAAAGAGAGATCTAGACTTTATAGATGAGCATCGACCGGATCATGTATCCTTTTATCTTTTCACAGTACCTAGAGATTATGAATATGTCTATGAATGCGCGCCTGATGAGCTAGCAGAAAAGATGTTCCATATGATACACAATTCCATGCTTAAGCTAGGATATGGCCATTATGAAATCTCTAACTACTCGCTGAAATCTAAAGAGTGCAGACACAACATGGCATATTGGGAAAGAAAATCGTACCTTGGATTAGGAGCCGCTGCTCATTCCTTTTTATCGGACAGAAAACAAAGGTCTTGGCATGCTAAGGATGTAGAAGCCTACATTAAAGATCCTTTTTCATACGAAGCTCAAGAAACACTCGATAGCAAAATGGAGCTAAATGAAAAGATAATGCTTGGGTTGAGGCTACTGGATATAGGTGTAGAAGAGACATTGCTAGACGGTAAAGACTATTTACAGTTCATAAAAAAAGGTCTTATTCGAGCCAACAATGGGCAGATACTTTTAACAGAAAATGGAATACCTCTTCTTGATTGCATCACCGCAGAGCTTCTTAGTTAAAACAACAGATCCCAGCTATCCTTAAAGGACATTCTGAACATTTTGGTTTCTTATTACAAAAGTCCTTGGCCAGCACAACAAGTTGAGCGTGATAATCATTAAATAGCTCTATATCTGTTGGTAGCTTATTGTGAAAGAGGTCCTGAAGTTCCTGATACGTGGCTTTATTAGAAACAATACCTATTCTTGAAAGGATCCTCTTTGTGTACGCATCTATGACGAATATCGGAAGATCTAGGGCGTACAAAAGGATGCTGTCAGCTGTTTCTGGGCCAATACCTTTTATGCTTAACAAAAGATCCCTTACTTCACATGGCTCCAT
>JBAXXF010000010.1:0-14213 GCA_037128035.1 bacterium
GGAAGAGGTGATGCCAGAAGCGTGTGCATAATGATGGTAGGGGCTCATCTTACGGATGTTGCAAGGCAACGTTTGAATATTATGGTAGCCACCGATGATGGCTTTAAGATAGCAGAAGAAGATCTTTTGATAAGAGGACCTGGGGAATTCCTTGGAACAAGACAGTCAGGTATCCCAGGCTTTAGGGTAGGGAACCTTCTTAGGGACCTTGATACACTAATAATAGCTAGGAACGAGGCTCAAAAGATAGTTAACACAGACCCAGAAATGAAAATGACAGTTAACCACAAGTTAAAAGAAACCCTCTCAGATAGATTCAAGGGCAAAATGGACATGATGGATTCGTTCTAAGTGTGTTTCTGCTGTGGAAGCATTACAGGTTTGTGGTCGTTTATAAATTCATCGTATTGCTGAAGTGCTCTAAAGAAGGCTGTTGCCATTTCTGCTGTGGTTATTAAAGATGTTCCGTGCTTGATAGCGTTCTTTCTTATATCAGCGCCGTGTTGCATTTCTTCTTTTTCAAGGTTCTTTGGAACGTTTATTACAAAATCTACCCATCGTTCTCTTATTGCTGTTATAACATTTGGACGATCCAATTCTTCTGGCCATCCTATCATTTTTACTTTGTGGCCATGCTCTTCCAAAAATTTTGCTGTACCTTCCGTTGCATAGATAGGGATATCAAGTTTTTCCAATATGGTTACAGCGTCTAGCATTTTTATCTTTTCATGTAGTCTTCCGGAACTTATCAGGACTCCCTTCTTAGGGATGGTAACACCTGTTGCTTCAAGTGAAAGCAATAGTGCTTCATCAAAACTATTTCCTAAGCATCCAACTTCTCCGGTGGATGACATTTCAACACCAAGTATTGGATCAGCTCCTTCCAATCTGGAAAAGCTGAACATAGGGGCTTTAACACCAACGGAAGCCAAGTTGTATTCGTCAAAAGAAGGTGGGATTATCCTTTCTTCCCCTGTCAGTCCAGCGACAAAGACCCTGGATGCAAGATCAGCAAGGTTAATACCTGTTACCTTGGATATGAACGGGAAGGAACGCGATGCCCTAGCGTTACATTCGATGACTTTTATCTTATTGGATGCGGCAAGGAACTGTATGTTGAATGGCCCGTTAAGGTTCAATTCTTTTGATATCAGTGTGCCTGCCTGTTTTACTCTGCGGACTGTTTCTACATAAAGTTTTTGAGGAGGGTATATTAGTGTAGCATCCCCTGAATGTATACCTGCGTTCTCAAGGTGTTCCGTCATGAAAGATATCAATATCTTTCCATTATGCGCCACACCGTCTAATTCTATCTCTCTATAGTCCTGAAGGAACTCTGATATTACTACTGGGTGATCAGGAGATACCTTAGTAGCGTGTTCCATATATTCTTCAAGTGCTTCTTTTGTATTGGCAACTTTCATTGCTGTGCCGGAGAGAACAAAACTTGGTCTTACTAGTATTGGAAAGCCGACTTCCTCTATGAAGGAGTTCAGCTCATCTTTGCTCTTTACGTTCTTCCATCTAGGCTGGTCTATGCCTATTTTATCCAACAATGCGGAGAACTTTTCCCTGTTCTCTGCCATATCTATAGTATCAACGCTGTGGCCAAGCAGTTTGATGCCACCCATAGCCATTGAATCCGTAAGGACGTTAGGCAACTGGCCACCCATAGAATTTATCAGGCCCTTTGGATTCTCAAATTCATATATATCCAGTACGCGTTCTGTGCTTATTTCCTCAAAGTATAGTTTGTCAGAAGTGCTGTAGTCAGTTGAAACTGTTTCAGGGTTGCAGTTTATGACGATACTCTGCATGTTGTTATTCTTGATGTACTCAGTACATTTTACTCCGCACCAGTCAAACTCTACACTGCTACCTATCCTGTACGCACCACTTCCCAAGATTATTATTGGAGTCTTGCCTTCATCAAAAGGCTTGGTGTCAGAGGATGTTCCCTCATATGTAACATACAGATAGTTAGAAGGTGTTGGATATTCTGCGGCAGTGGTATCTATCTTTTTGACCACTGGGCGAACATTGTTCTTTCTTATTTTTCTAACAAGGAAGAATAATTTCTTGAAATATTTTTCGTCATCGTATTTTGCTTTTAATGTTACAAGCTCTGGTACGTTATTCAAGGCCAACGTTAATATCTGCTGGTCGGAGAACCCTGTCTTTTTCCAATGGATCCAAGTGTCCTTGCTTACCAGGAACAGCATGTCCTCTAGGATGTTATACAGTTCTCTATCATCAGATATGGTAACTTTTTTAACTAGGCCATTGAATGTTGAAATGATCTCATCTTCAACTACTACTATCTCATCTATTTTCTTTAGGAACCATTTGTCGACCCTGCACACAGAGTGTATTCGCTCTATGTCCATCTTTCGTCTGAAGCATTCAACCAGTGCAAGCAATCTTTCGTCTGTTGGATATGTTACTTCGCTTATTAGCTCTTCATCTGTTGAATTTTTGAATCTTGTCGTGACGGACATTCCATTAGGGTTCTCTGAAGCCATCCTTACAGCTTTTTGTATAGCCTCTGCAAAGTTCCTGCCTATTGCCATTACTTCGCCGACCGACTTCATTGAGGAGCCCAGCTTACGAGATGCGCCGGAGAACTTTCTTAGGTCCCATCTTGGTATCTTTATTACCACGTAGTCCATGGCTGGTTCAAAGAACGCCCTTGTCTTACCGGTAACTGGATTGTTAAGTTCTATAAGATTGTATCCAGCCACTAGCTTTGCAGCTATGTAAGCTATCGGATATCCAGTTGCCTTGCTTGCAAGTGCACTGGAGCGTGACAATCTAGCATTCACTTCTATTACGTAGAAACTATTGGAGATCGGATCAAGTGCGAACTGAACGTTACATTCTCCAACTATATTAAGTTTGTTAACTATCTTTATTGAGGCATTTCTTAAGGTCTGGAACTCATTGTCTGTCAGCGTCTGACTTGGAGCCACCACTATTGAATCCCCTGTGTGAACTCCCAGCGGATCTATGTTCTCCATGTTACATATAGTTATTACGTTCCCTTCTATATCGCGCATTACTTCATATTCAATTTCTTCCCAGCCTTCCAATGACTTTTCTAGGAGTACCTGTGGGCTGAAATTTAATGCGGTCTTTACTATTTTGCTAAGATCTTCGTCGTTGTGGGCAAAGCCGCTTCCAAGTCCACCAAGGGCATAGGCCGCTCTTATTATTAATGGATATCCTATTTTTAGTGCCGCTTTCTTGGCATCCTCAAGCGTTTTTACTGCCATGCTTGGCGGAATAGGGATGTCTATGGATCTCATCACGTTAGCAAAAAGGTCACGATCTTCTGTAAGACGTAAACTCTCTATGCATGTCCCAAGGTTCTTAACATTGTACTTTTCAAGGATGCCTTGTTCATCAAGAGCAAGGACGCAGTTAAGACCTGTCTGTCCTCCAAAACCTGCAAGGATGGCATCTGGTCTTTCTTCTTTTATTATTTTTTCTACCCATAAAGGTTTTACAGGATAGAGATATGTTTTTCTATTTGCTGTCGTATCTGTTTGGATAGTCGCGATATTTGGATTCACAAGGATGGTCTGAATGCCTTCTTCTTCCAATGCTTTTAGCGCCTGAGCGCCGGAGTAATCAAATTCACCAGCCTGTCCTATGGACAATGCGCCGGAGCCAAGGACCAATACCTTAGGCGTTTTTTCATCAGTTCTTTTTAAGAATTTAAATAGGGACATTACATTTGCCCCCGCTGTACTGTTTTAACAAAGTCATCAAAGATCCATTGTGTATCGCAAGGTCCACCAGCTGCTTCTGGATGGAACTGAACTCCCCAGAACGGTTTTTCAATATGAGCGATACCTTCTATGCTTCCATCGTTGACGTTGATGAACCATGGTTTCCATTCTTCAGGCAAGGTCTGTTTTGAAACAACATAACCGTGGTTCTGACTTGTCATAAAAGCTTTATTCGTTCCGAACATATACACAGGTTGATTGTGTCCCCTGTGTCCATGGACCAATCTTTCTGTTGTAGCACCGGCGGCAAGTCCCATGACCTGATTACCCATACATATTCCAAGCATTGGTCTTGTTTCTTTATAAAGGCCAGCGATCCTTGCACCAAGATCACCTGTGTTAGCAGGATCACCAGGGCCATTGCTTATTACCCATCCGCCACAATCAACCTCGCTGAATTTTGTGTTCCATGGCAGAAGTTCTATTTCGCACCCAAGCCTTAAAAGATTCCTTATTATGTTCCATTTAACACCACAGTCTATAAGACCTATTCTTGTCTTTCCTTTGCCTATTATTTTTCTAGTCGGTGTTGAGACATATGAAGTTACTGGATGGCATCCTGGATCAAAGAAATCACTATGATTAAAATCCTTTAGTTTATCGTGAAGCAGTCTTGAGCCTTCTGAGTTCTCTGGAGTTATTATCCCTAGTAATTTATTTGCGTCCCTTACCTTATGTATAAGTTCTCTGGTGTCTATTCCTACTATGCCTGGTACTCCATGCTGTTTGAGCCATTCATCTATAGTTGTGGAGGTGTTCCAGTGGTAGGCAGTCTCGCTGTCCTGGGTCATTATTACCGCAGAAGCATGTATCTTGTCGCTTTCAAGGCCTGGCGCTTTGTCCATTCCGGTGCTGATAGGTACGCCGTAATTTCCTATTAGTGGGTATGAGAAAATGAGTATTTGACCAAAAAATGATGGGTCAGAAAGCGTTTCGTTGTACCCGACCATCGCCGTAGTAAAAACAAGTTCGCCGGAGCTAACTAATGGCGCTCCTATTAATTTTCCTTCAAGCCAGGAACCGTTGGACAGTGTAAGAATCGCCTTACGTTTCAATTGCTGTTGTACCCTCTGTTATATTTTATAACTTTTTAGCAAAGTAGCGCTGGGTGTGTCAATCAATATCTATTTCAAAAGTTCGGCGATCTTTTGACCAAAAGAAAGAGCAGCATCCGCGTTCTCTCCAGTAACTATGTTGCCGTCGCTGACAACAGGTTCAGGGTAGAACTTGCCGCCAAGCTTTTTAATGGTCTCCACCTCTGACTCCCATACGTTGAACTTCTTGCCATTCAGTAGCCCTGCCTTTGCCAAAGTTACGGGTGCCATGCAGATGGCGGCCACTATCTTACCGTCAGCATAGGCTTTTTTGGCTATTGCGTGGGCCGTAGGGTCATCCCAATATTCCTTAGAACCTATTCCGCCAATGAACGCTATTGCGTCATAATTGTTCATGTCCGCGTTCTTAAGGAGCAGATCTGGTTGGACCAGGTTGCCCTCAACTCCCAAGGCTTTATTCATTGTGGACGATGCGATGACAGTATTTATGGAATTCTTTTCCAATGACTTTTTTGTGTCGAAGAGCTCTTTATCACGAAAATTCTTTGAGGCGATAACGATCAGAACTGTCTTTTTCATCTTCTTTACCTCCTTATTAGAGTTAGCCTTAGCAGCTAAATTTACAGAGGTGCATGCTATGATGAAGATAGTCGCTAAAGCCAGCAGCTTTAAGAACTTTTTCATAGTCTAGTTTCCCCAGACTATCTTTCCTTCACATATGGTGTATTTCACTTTGCCTTTTAACTTCCAACCTTTAAATGGGCTGTTCTTACTCTTTGAAAGGATCTTGTCCTCTGAATATGTCCATTCCTCATTCATGTCGAAGATCGTTATGTCCGCAGGATTGCCGACTTCCAGACTTCCCCCTGGGATATTCAATATCTTTGCAGGGTTTGTGGACATCAGTTTTATCAACTGTGTTAGGGTTAGGTCACCGTCGTGGACCAGCTTTAAGCAAAGGGGAAGGGATGTTTCCAACCCTATCATTCCGCTCATTGAAAGCTGGAACTCTATGTCCTTTTTTTCTATGCTATGAGGAGCATGATCTGTAGCTATAGCATCGATAGTTCCATCCTTTAAAGCTTGTCTTAAGGCCTTTGTGTCTTCAAGCGTTCTTAGAGGAGGGTTTACCTTTGTATTTGGATCATATGTCACAACAGCCTCTTCCGTTAGGAACAAGTGGTGCGGAGTTACCTCTGCAGTTACAGGGGTATTGGTCTTTTTAGCTTCCCTTATTATTCGAACACTTCCTGCTGTAGAAACGTGAGCTATATGTGTACGGCATTTTGTATGCTGAGCAAGTGACATATCACGTGCTACCATTATCTCTTCGCTGACCGCAGGAACTCCTCTTAGGCCAAGTTTCATAGAATAATATCCGTCGTTCATTACTCCTTCACCTTTTAGATTGGTATCCTCGCAGTGGTCTATTACAGCTATATTGAATTGCTTTGCGTAGTCCATTGCTTTACGCATAACGTATGAGTTCATTACGCAGTTCCCATCGTCTGATACCGCGACTATCCCAGCCTTTATCATTTCCCCTATCTCTGCAAGTTGTTCGCCTGCCTGATCCACGGTTATTGCACCAATAGGATAGACTTTTACGATCCCTTCTTCTTTAGCTTTTGTTTTCATATATGAAGTAACGTACGCGTTATCGTTAACAGGTTTAGTATTAGGCATTGCAGCCAGCGATGTAAAACCACCAGATGCTGCGGCAAGTGTTCCTGTCGCTATGGTCTCTGCACCCTCATGTCCAGGTTCCCTTAAATGCACATGCATATCAACAAGTCCAGGTGCTGCAACAAGCCCGTTAGCGTCTATGGTCTTATCAAAAGTCCCGTTTGCTGTTCCTGTTTTAACGATATCCTTTATTAGCCCGTTCTCTACTATTATATCCCTTTTATCGTCTATGTTCTGCACGGGGCAGATCACACGTGCGTTCTTTATAAGTATTTTCATCCTAGATCACCTCCTCGATGCTTTTCCCGCCGCAGAGCTTATGTAATATGGCCATTCTTACGGCAACGCCGTTTGTTACCTGTGGAAGGATCACTGATCTCTCCGAGTCCGCTACAGCCTGTGATATCTCTACGCCTCTATTCATTGGCCCTGGATGCATTATTATCGCATCCTTTTTGATCAGCTTTATCGTGTTGTTGTTCAAACCCCAATGTCTTGAATATTCTCTTAGTGTAGGGAACTGATTGTTAGTTCCTCCCCTTTCTGCCTGTATCCTTAGCATCATTACTACGTCCTGGTCAGGTAGGGCTTTTTTAACATCGGTGTATACTGTTACTCCCAGCTCTTCTACAGCAGGTGGCAGCATTGTAGCTGGCCCGCATACTGATACCTGGGCTCCCATTGTTTTGAGAGTATATATGTTGGACCTTGCAACTCTTGAGTGGGCTATATCCCCGACTATTAATACCTTTAATCCGTTAACTTCTTTTTTGTATTCCAATATCGTCATAAGGTCCAAAAGCGCCTGTGTTGGGTGCTCATGGAAACCATCACCGGCGTTGATAACCGGTATGCTCTGCATCTTTGATAGGAGATATGGTGCACCTGAATTTGAGTGTCTTATTACAAAAGCATCTGGGTTCATCGCTTCCAAGTTCTTAGCAGTGTCGATAAGTGTTTCACCTTTTGTAGTGGCACTTTTTATTGATGAGAAGTCTATGGTCTCTGCTCCCAATCTTTTTGCCGCTATCTCAAAAGAGCTTCTGGTCCTAGTTGATGGCTCAAAGAACATTAGGATCACTATTTTACCGTTTAGAGTTGGAACTACGTGGTGACCTTTGTTCGTAAGCTCCTTGAACCTTTTTGCGGTGTTCATGATGTCCATTGTCTCGTCTTTGCTGAGGCCTTCTGTTCCAAGCAGGTGTTTTTGGTCGAAAATCTTCATTTTTTACCCCTTTTGCTGATTTCCAGGCAGAGTATTAGGGAATCACATAACTTTGTCAATTTGCTTTTGCAGAACTACAGAATAAGGCTATAATACTGTCTGGGGCTTGTATTTTACCGCAAAATTTTAATTGACAAAATGTGCAAATTTTGGTATAATACAAAACAACAAGAGGAGGGGTTATATGTACGTTTTATCAATACTCTTTTTAATCACCGGTGTGCTCTTTTCAGGCGCAGACAACACAGGCACTGTAGTCGGCGGTGCTAGCAGTATTACAACTGACATCGTAAATATGAACAAGAATAAGCTACTACAGCAAGAAGCTCTTATTGAGGCACGCACTGAGCTCACAAAACTGGGCATTTCCCCAGAAAAATGTGGGACATGGAGACAGGATAGAAATAGCTTTTATGATTGGGTTAATAATAAGACGGGATCTGCAGCACCAACGGCAGATACTGGCAACTGTGTAAACCCAACTGTAGGAACTGCAGATTGGAAAACCTTTTTGAGCACAAGCGGCGGTTGGGCGGCTAAGATCACAACAAGCTGTAAGATTACACCCTCATCAACTACGGCTGGGCCTGTGAACCAAGTTACTATAATTGATTGGGCCAGCGTATCAACAGCGGTGAACAATTGTAAAGCGGCGTATAGCAAAGAGGCTACTACCTGTAAATATTCTGATTGTAAGAAAACTGTGGATGCGGCAAAGGATGCAGCCAAAACACCAGTGGAAAGCAACTGCGGCAAATGCAAAGCATATGTTCAATCCGGAACTTCCTGGCTGGAGTATTTGGGCCTGGGTACGGATCTGGCGACGTTGCTAAAACAGCTCACAGGTAAAGACAAAACGGACGACACCAAAACAACACTTTCTTGTGAACAACAGTGTTCAAAATATTTAGGTGATGCAGCTGGATACTTGGCGTGCCGATGTGCTGCAACACAGACCTTGGCCGATGGTGTTACAACCCAAAGGTGTGCATTGGAAACAGAATGTACTGCGGATACGTCATGCAAGGGTAAAAGGGACACAATGGAGAAAGCAGGGTACTGTACTGGAACAGACTGCGACGATATAGAACAAAGTTGCGCTTGCACAGAGATAGCTGGTGTTACAGGAGCGGCAACCAACAGATGGGATCCTGCAAAAAGAGTTTGTGTAAAAGACGCGGATGGTTCAGGGGACAACGCTCTTGCTTACAAAGCTGATAACCCTAAATATAATACAGACAATACTGCAGCTGACGCTGCAAAAACCGATGCAGCTAGTCCAACTGGGGCTGGTGCTGCAGCTGCGGGAGCCGCAGCAGGTGCTACTCCTTCAACTCAGACTGCCGCCAAAACAGCAGCAGATAGCAAAGATAAAGCAAAATTCGCTTCATTATCAAAGCACGCGGCCGGACAGTTCGCTGCTAGCTCTGCACAGAATGCAGGTGGTGGAGAATATAATGCAGATGCTGCGGCAGCAGGTGGAGATAGCTCCTCTGCAAAAAAACCGGAAGATATAATTGAAGCAAAGGGACCAGATATCTGGAAGATAGTACACGACATCTATCAGACAGGTATAGATGCAAATAGGTTCATGGATTACAAATCTGCCGTCGTAGAAGACAAAAGCGCGGTTAAAAAAGGAAAGAAAAAAGTAAAAGGTAAAAACGCATGATAAAAAATAGATCTCTATTCCTTGCGCTAGGTGTTCTCTTTTTACCGTCGATAATTTTTGCGAATACGATCGCCCAGACACCTGCCGTTAATATCGGTGGTGCAAAAACTGGAGCGGAAACAGCTGCTACTGCGTCAACGGCAACTACAGGACAGGCAAGTGCAGAATATCAAAGTACTTGCGTTTCTGCCGCGGAACCGATCGTATGCATAAATGCCGCAACTGCTTTAAGCACAGCAACGGCCGCTTGTCAGGCTTCTGCTGTTACAGGGGCTGCAGGAAGTTTGTCGAGTTCCTCTTCAGGCTCTTCGGTCTCAACTTTAGGCTCCGTAGGAACTCTTGCGGGACCTGTGGTCGCATGCCAACAAATTATGTGTGATGCCTCTAGCACGGAAAAAAGTACCTGTTCTACGACTTGCACTACAGGCTGTGATACAAGTTACGGATGCGAATGTGATGACCCTTACACCAGTGAAACATACTGCCCGCTACTTAGTACCTGTAACACAACTTGTTCGAGTGATTTTTCAAGTGACAGCGCAGTTAATAGTTCTAATCTCCCTTCTACATCGTCAACGTCAGCGACTCCATATAATACATGCATAACATCTTTAAAATCTAAGGCTAAGGTCCTGCAAACAAAATGTAGGAAGCTTTGTGAATCTACAGCTATGCAAGCCAGCAGTAGCGTAGTTTTAGCGTCTACTATAGTAAGTGGTCTTGGTGGACTTCAAAACACCATTACTGGTGGGAACAATAATGGAGGTGGCAGCGGAAATACATACACTCCTCCAGCAACTACTCCTCCACCGACTGTTGATAATACTCCAGCTCCATACGTAAGCGGTGGCGGAGGCACAACTTGTGCAAGCTCCGATGCAAAATGTAATTGTTTAAGTGTACCTGGTGCAACCTGGGATGGTAAAAAATGTAACGAATCCGGATCTTCTTCTCCAAAAGGGTCGACAGCATCTAATTTAACGACTGGAACTTCAGCTTCTGGAACAGGTTCCCCAGCAGGTGGATCAGGTGGCGCGAATGGTACAGGCTCTGTAGGTTCTTATGGAGCTAATGTTGATGCTAGCGTAAATGCGACTGGCAATAATGCTAATGGAAAGGATCCTTCGGGTACAGGTGCCGGAACTGGTACTGGCTCAGCCGCTAATGGTGGAACTGGCTCCCAAACAGGTGGAACTGACATGGACAACGGTGAATCAGAGTCCGGTTCGTCAGCCAACGGAGCTAACCCCTCGGGAATAGCTGGAGAAAAGACTAATCTTTTTGGCCTAATATCAAAAATATATACTGGTAAATATAATAAAGAAGAACTGGGACTTTTTGCTTCAAAATCCGATAAGGACAAAGGGAGCAGTACTAAAAAGGTCACCAGGAGCAGGAGCAAGGTAAAATGAAGAAACTAATCATACTTGTTAGCTTGATCATTTCTGGCAACTCTTTTGCGGTCTGTTCCATAGATACTCAAATAGCCGACCTAAAAACTAAGTTAGCCGGTTATCAGACAGCAAAGGACCATGCATGGGATAGATACGGAGCAAACTGCTTCTATATAGGGGTTAACTACTGTTGGTACTGCGACCTTACGGATGGTGGAGACTACAGACTTATAAATTCAGATAACACCGTTCCTGTAAAAAATTGCGATAAAATAACATGCATAATTGCAGACCCTACTACAATAATAGGTGCTGTTCTTGCGTGTACGGGTATAAATTTGCCTATAGTGGACTCAGTTCAGGAGTCCTGCCGTAAATGGTGCGCTGATTGGCATTCGCAGGATGAACTGATAACCAGCACAAATCAATCAATAGCAGATCTTGAAGCTACAAGAGCAACAGTATGTGCACCGACTACTCCAGATCCATGTGCTGCTGATGCAAATTCTTTAAAATGTAAATGTGTAAAAGCAGGAAAGACCTGGAGCGATAATACTAATACATGTTGTGAAGACAGCACGAACATTGTTCAATGTACTTGTGAAGCTGATATGAAACATAAGTGGAACTTTACGACTAACGCTTGTGATCCAATGGGATCTGGTATTCCTGATCCAGCGGCGCCTAATGCGCAGACCTATATTACGGGCAATACTCCAAAAAAACCTGGGGTAGGAAATACTCCTAGTGGCAATGCACAACACGCAGGTATGGGAGCTGCTACAACTTCTGGCATGGGTGCAGTTACGTCTGGCGCTCCAGCAGGTTCGGGCGCAGGTGGAGACGCTGCTGGCAAGAGTTGGTACGATGGTGCGGTTAGTATGTATAAAGGTAAATCAGGTGATGCTTCAAGTAATAAAATAAAGGCTGCTACCTCATCAGGTGATGGAGCTTCTATAACTGATCTAGAGAATGCTAAGAAGTTGGCAGATAAAGCTAAGAACGGTATTAATAAATCGGACATGGATATATTCAAGATAGTGAACGGAATGTATCAGAGAAGATATTATGCAGGATTGATAGGCGAGAATGTTCAACAGGGGGTAACTGTTAAGCCGAATATAAAGACCGGGACCAAGAAGCCGGTCATATATAAATAAGGTCCAGCGAGGTGTTTTTTTATGTTTAGATACTTTGTCATATTAAGCTTTTTAGTCGGGACGCCAGGCCTTTTTGCTGACGATCTGCCGGGTGCTTGCACTAAAACATGGAAGTTCACTAGTAGCGCTGTTACAGCTTCCAAATATGATCAGGCTCTAATAACTGCCGACCTTAACACCTTACAGAGCATGCTGGATTGCGTTAATAATGCCAGCCTTAGACTTCCTCCTGACGTCGCTGCTAAGGGAGTAGATGCTAAGTATAAAGCGGTTATATCTGATGCAACAGAAACTAATAAGGATGCTGCATTATTTAAAGATTTTGTTACAAAACTGAAAACACATACGGATGATCTAATAGCTGCGGTAAATAACAGCGGGTCTGTAAGCCAAAGGACTCCTGGCCTAAGCAACACCGCTACATTGTCCTCCCAAAGCGCAAAGTTAGCGGCTGCTGTTACATTAGCCGGTGACATAGTTACAAAATCCGCCACCTTGGCCCAAGGTAACTTTGGGAACTACACTATCAAGAGGAATGGTCTTGCAAATCCAAATTCAGCTCCAGAAATATGCGCAAGTGATATAACTGATCCTTTAGCTACTAAATTTAAGAGCGATACATCAAAAGAAGAGGAAAGCATTCTTTCACAAGTAGCAAAGCTGAAAACCAATAAGACCAACACTAAAACAACAGAAGACGATATACTTGCTGGTGATTACACAACAGAACCCAACCTTACTGACTTTATTGCCAAGCTTAAGGCTGGTGAGTATTCATCAACACCTAAGGTAACTACTAGCACCACTGCTACTACCACTAATCCTGCTACCACTCAGGGCGTTGACCCAGCTAAGTTAGGGACTGACGCTTCAACATCTACATACACAGCAGACCAGATCAAAAAACTGCAGGATGCTTCTGCCGCTGCAGCGACAGCTACACAGGCCGCACTTGATAAGAAAACTGCAGATGATAGCACTTTGGCTGACCTTAAAACGGCAATGGCTAATCTACAACTTAAAGAGAGTTATCTGCCTGCTAGTACAACCAATTCAAATACTCCTGGTACTTCTTCCGGCGGTAGTGCTGGTCCGGTATCAGCACAGGCTCCACAGGCACCAGATCTTGCAAGAGACGCTGAAAAAAGAAAATGGTTAGAAAGAGCAAAACAGGCAGAGGATCAGGCACTAAGACAGCTTATGAAGACCTCACTTAAAAGTGGTGCGCTTAAAGGTAAGCCAGCTTTTACAAAGGGTACAGGCTCTACTTTTAGTCTAAGGGACCTCTTTAATAAGCCTACTGATGACAATGCGGCCACTACAGATAAAAAGACAAAGGACGTCGCTTTACTAGACGATAACTTTAAACCAGAACAAGGTGATAAATATAAAAAATATTATAAAATGGGCAAGGGGCCAGATGAATCCTCTTCCAAGGACCTAGCAAGAAGCAGTTTTGACAGCATGTATGAGTCGGCCAGGGTCAGAGCCCTTACAGAAGGTGCAGACACGGAATATGCCGGAAGATATATAGATCCATTCCTTCTGATCCATTCGATAATAGATGATTACTACAGGAAAGGATTACTGGTCGATACAGCTGAAGTGATAAGTCCAGTTAACCTAAGAAAATAATAGGGACTATTCTTTAGGCTCTATACCCATTGCATGACATACAGCGTCCATGAATTCTTTTTTCTTTATAGGTTTCTTTAAAACGCCAAGACATCCAAGGCTCATTATCTGTCTTAATAGGCCTTCGTTAGCCATGCCAGTTATCGCCAGGGTCTTTATGCCAGGGTTCCTTGATATTAGGTTCTGAAGGAGTTCTATCCCGTTAACATTTGGCATAAGTACGTCGAAGACCACCAAATCATATTTTGAGGCAAGGCCACCTTCCTTAACGATAAAAGAACCATCCTCTTTGGATTCAACTTCAAATCTCTCGTCTGTTCTGAAATACTTTTCTAGCAGACTTCTTATTAGCGGTTCATCATCAACAACAAGGACTTTATACTTTTCCATATGTAAGATCTCCTCGCCAGAATGATACAATACTTTTCTTGACTGAGCAAATCTTTAGGGTAAAAAATTATAAAACTCATAAAGCTTGAACAAATGCACGTCTGTGCAAGGAGATACCAATGAAAAAACTTTTGATGCTAGTCATGTTTTTTGTTCCATTTTTTCTTCATGCCTCTGATTACAGCGATGGCTTAGACGCTATGAG
>JBAXXF010000011.1:0-13842 GCA_037128035.1 bacterium
ATGCTAGAGGCTGTGATCTCTTGGCCCCTGAAGGCTTTGGCGAGATAGTTGGTGGTGGTCAAAGAGAAGACAACTATGATGAATTAGTAAAAAGGATCCATGAGCACGAACTCTGTATGGAAGACTATAAGTGGTACCTTGATCTTAGAAGATATGGTTCAGTTCCTCACTCAGGCTTTGGTATAGGTATAGAAAGAACAGTTGGCTGGATATGCGGCGTCCATCATCTTAGAGAAACGATACCATTCCCAAGGATGTTGAACAATCTTAGACCATAGGATCAATTGCGAAGTAGTTTAAGGTCTTTGATCAGCTGAGTTTTTGTTTTCATTACTTCCATTGCGGCGTCCATCTTTTCTTCGTCGATATTTTTGAAGTCATGGTCATGGCTGGCACTTATGTCATATATACCGTTCAGTGCCTTTATGAACTCAGGCTGAGCGTATTTTCCCTTGTAATCAACATTAGTAACGATATCAGACACCATCATTATGATCAGGATCTTTGTTTTATCAAAAGGGGTATACTCGTCTAAGATCTTTTCTACTGCCTTATCTATCAGGTCATCCAGCGACAGCGTGCTCCCCAATACTATAAGAGCCAACCTTGCTTTAAGGTCCTCTATACTATCTTTAGGGGACAGCTTGTAGATATTCACCTTACAGAGGTTATACATCTTTGCCATTTGTTCATTATTACTCTGGTTGATCACGCCATCATCCCAGGTATCAAGTTCTGATAAAATGATCTCAGCTGATTTGAAATCTGAGATGTCCGTTGATGTCTTTAGACCATCATAGACCTTGTCCATTTTCTCTTTCAGTAACGAGTTTATCTTTTCTGTCCACTTTTCATCTATGTCCTTTATCATTTTCAAGACGTCTTCATCCTTTTTGTTGAAAGCATCCTTAAGAAGTTGTTTTTCGGCATCATGAAAGATGTATTTTATTACCATGGCATCGTAAATAGTCATTGTTTTGTTTATCATTGCATATAGTGCAAAAGCCCTGTCCTCTAATTTATCATCCTTTGTCTCGACCTTTGCTATCTCATAGGACTTCATTACGTTAAATGTTTGTTGATATTTTTCTAAGAATGAAAAAAGGTCTTCGCCCACTCCCCATCCCTTGTTCCTGTTCTGGATCTCACGGGCGATATCTAAAGGGGTCTTGTCATATATGTTCTTTATATTTGGGTCAGGCTGAAAATAGGGCAACACCTTTTCCAAGAGGAACATGTTCATCTTATATGTGGCAACATGAAGTACCGTGTTCTTGAACTCGTCCTGGTCGTTTATACCAATGCCCTCTTTTATGTACGTCTCTTCAATGTATTCTATTACGGAGCTTGTATATTCCTTGCTTGAAGGATCTTCTGTCACATCAAAATTACTTATGTAATTAAAGAGATCCTTTCTAAGATCATCCAACTCCTGCGCGAATAAAGGCGTAGAAAAAGTGAAGACCAATATTATGCTGAGCAGGGCTTTACGCAGAACGTGCTTCATCACTGCTATTTAAAGCAAAGCACGTGCCGCCGTCAAATGATTGTTTTTATTGATGTTTTGCTGTAAGTGCATGTCTAATGATAATAATACTGTAAAAATAGTGCACATAATGTAAAAGCTTTGGATTATGAAAGTAGCACTTTTGAACCTTGGTTGTCCTAAGAATCAAAAAGACGGTGAGGTCGCCTTAGCCTCTTTTTTGAAAAATGGGTTCAAGTACACAGAGGACCCAAAGGATGCAGAGGTCATAGTTGTTAATACCTGTGGATTTATCGACGAAGCTAAGGAAGAAAGCATTTCAACAACACTTTCATGTGCCGCTTATAAAAAAAAGGGTAAATGCAAAGCTATCATAATGACCGGCTGCCTTTCCCAGCGATACAGCGATGAGTTAAAGGGCGAAATGCCAGAGGTCGATATCTTTCTTGGTGTGAGCACATATCCAAATGCATATGAAGCGTTCAAAAAATTCATTGATGCTAAAGCCACTAAGAAAAAGATCATAAATATAAATGAGCCAGGGTTCATCTATTCCGATTGTGATCATCTTTCTGTTCTACAAAAAAGTGGCTATGTTCCAGAAACATCTTTTTATAGTTCCTATGTTAAGATAGCGGAAGGTTGCAAAAGCAGATGTACTTATTGCGCTATCCCGTCGATAAGAGGCGGACTTGTTACACGTTCGCATGAAAGCATCATAGATGAAATAAAGGTCTTGGTAGCATCTGGGGTCAAAGAGATCGTGCTTATAGCTCAAGACCTGACCGCAGATACCATAGAACTAAAAGTCTTGTTGAAAAAGATCGGGAAACTTCCTAAAGATAAAAGACCTGCGTGGGTACGCCTAATGTATTGCAACCCATGGGGGGTTGATGAAGAACTTATAAAAATAATAAAGAATGAAGAATGGATAACCAACTATATAGATATGCCTATCCAACATATAAGCGACAGTGTCCTTAAAAGGATGGGTAGGAAGGGCGGTTCCAGATCAATAAAGGACCTTGTTGCCAAAATAAATGACAACGGGATAACCCTTAGAAGCACTGTCCTTGTTGGGTTTCCGGGGGAAACCACAAAGGATTTTGAAGAGTTAAAGGCCTTTGTTTCCAAGGGGTACTTCCATTGGCTTGGCATATTTGTTTTTTCCCCACAAGAGGGTACACCCGCCATGGACATGCCGGACAGGATACCAACTGGAGTTGCGGTAGAGCGTAGAAATGAACTTGACAGGCTACAATTTGAGGTTACAACTGCCTTAAATGAGGGCTACGTTGATAGTATCCTTCCCGTTCTTGTTAACTGCAAGGTTGACGGTGTTACAGAAGGGCGGATCTTTTCTCAGGCACCAATGATTGACGGGATCGTGAGGTTTGAGGGAGAAACAAAAGGGCCGTTCGCAAATGTTCTCATAGAACAAGTTAACGGTTTTGATTTAATTGGAAAATTAAAGTAACGAAAACTTATTTTTTAAGGAGATTGAAAGATGGCAAAAAAAGCGGTTAAGAAGGCGAAACCTAAAAAAGCGCCTGCTAAGAAAACAGCAGTAAAAAAAGCTAAACCTAAAAAAACAACTCCTAAGAAAGCCGCAACTAAAAAAGTGGCAGCAAAAAAAGCGACGATCAAGAAAGTAGCACCAAAGAAGTCCGCTCCTAAGAAAGCCGCAGCAAAGAAAGTCGTAGCTAAGAAGGCTGCTCCTAAGAAAGTTGTAGTGAGCAAGGTTGCAGTAAGCAAAGTTGCACCTAAGAAAGTGGAAGCAAAAAAGCCAGTAGCAAAAACATTAAAAGTTGTCGTTGCTGAAGAGAAAACAAAAAAAGGAAGTTCCGCTGTGGTTGATACAAAGAAGATATCGGATGACGATACTATCCCTACTATAGATGACTTCGTAGAGGAAAGAGGTTTTAAGAAAGAACCATCAATACTCCTTGATGAAGATGATGCTCTTGATGATGCTGACTTCATGGATGATGACGATGAAGATGGAATGCCAAGGGTTGGCGCAGCTAAATCTGATGAATATGAGGAATATACCATAGAAGACGATCGCGGCTGGGTTGATGACGAAGAAGAGGTAGAAAAGGGCGTGGTCGAAGAAGATGATGAAGAAGAAGTAGAAAAAGAAGGCGAAGAAGACGACGATGAAGAAGATCCGTATAGAAGAGGCGGGTTCTATTGATCAGCTAAATATCGATCTGCCACTGGGATCGATGCCAACTAATAACGGGAGCTTTGAGGCGGTATATCTCCTTACTGCCTCAGGTCCTAGATCAGAAAAAGCTATTATTTCCCCTTTGACGAAAAATTTTGAAAGATAAGCAGAAACACCTGACATTAGCACAAGGTACGGTGCATTGAATTTCTTTACCGCAGAGATGGCCTGAGGGGTCCGTCCCCCCTTTCCGATCGTCGCAATGACCCCCTGCTCGAGCATAAAGTCCAAAAAACAATCCATTCTCTTGCTTGTAGTCGGACCTATTATTATATCCTTTCCCTCAGTTGGGGCCGCATACATTATAACTTTGTCCTTTAGTTCTATTGGAAGCTTGCCCTCCTTCTTATATATATCAAAAAGCCTCATTTGAGAGGAATCCCTGACCGTTATTATCTCCCCACTGTATGTTATCCACTGACCCGCCTTAAGGTCTTTAAGGAGGGGGAGCTTTGTGGGGTCTATATCCGTATATCTTATTTTCATATTGTTATTTCTCCCCGCCGAGCGGAATGACATAGGATGCTTACAGCCACCGGAAGTGTTGCTATGTGCCTTGGGCTGGTCTCTATAAATACGTCCATAACGGTGCAGTGCCCGCCCAAACCCATTGCTCCAATATTCAGGGTATTCAGTTCCTTTTTTAATTCAACCTCTCTACTCGCATATTCTTTCTTTGAGTTCCTATTCCCTATTTTCCTGAACAATGCCTTTTTGGACGATAGGACCGCATGATCGAGTGTCCCTCCGATACCTACGCCTATAATGAGGGGAGGGCAGGCGTTGGGTCCTTTCTCTTTTACAAGGCCTAGGACAAAGGCCTTTACACCATTAAACCCGTCTGAAGGATTAAGCATTGCCGTTGCACTTGCATTCTCACTTCCGCCCCCCTTTGCAAGGTAGGAGATCCTTATATTGTCGGAATTGGTATGTTCTATATGGATGAATGCTGGAGTGTTGTCACAAGTGTTCTTTCCATCCAAGGGATCATCCAACATAGAAGGGCGTAAGTTCTTTTCCGAGTAGACAAGCCTTACGGACTCATTTAAAAGCTCATATATGTTCTTATCCCCATCAATGTCGACGTTGCCTATCTCAACAAAGAAGATAGACATTCCTGTGTCCTGACATAATGGTAGTTTTTTCTTTTCAGCTATTTTTGCATTCTCCAGTATGACATCAAGGAGCATTTGCTCCTGCTCATTATCTGAGGTCTTTACATAACTTGATATCTCGTCGATAACATCCTGAGGGAGGTCGCTGTTACAGTTCCTTACCAGTTCAACGGTCTTTTTTATTATCAGTTCCCCGTCTATCTTTCGTCTTTTCATCGTGTTCTCCGACGGCTTAAATTTAGTTTCAGGTGTTTGTCAAATATATTTATATTATAAAAGTAACTTTAACGCTAAATGCTTGTATTTACAAGTTCTGGTCTAAAAAGAAAAAAAAACACTTTTTGTTTGTTGACAACAAAAACGAACATGAATATACATTTTCAATCGTTGAAGTTAAAAGATGAAAAAAAATAGAGGGTGGGGGCTAAACTTGAATATTTCAACAACCTTGAGAAATGGGACATCATATTTCCAGATAGTAGAAAGGTACTCGGTCATATTAAGGAAGATCTCGTTCCTTCATGAGTCCGTAATAGAAGAGTTCAAACCTGAACTTGAACCCCTTATAAATAAGATAGATACAATGATAGTAGAGCTGGAGAACACGGATTCCAGGACGGAAAAGCTGTTTGATCTTAGAAGGATGCTGTTCCAGCTGGAAGACATTGTGGATTTTAAGAGCATAAGAAGATATAACGAATTACTTGACGCAAAGAGACCTTTAGCAAGGGCAGAGGTTATAACGAGAAAAGAGACTGTCCAAGCCCAGGAAGTTACAAAGCAGGACATTGCTAACGATGTCGTAAGTACACCAAAGGATGTCTGGGAAAATGTTACGGGTTATTTGAAGAGCCAACTCAATGTACATACATATAATGTTTGGGTAAAACCGGTCGAATTCCATTCTTGCGACGAAAAGAAGATAAAGGTCGCCGTTCAGAACCAATTCTACAAGAACTGGCTGGAAGACCACTGTTCTAGATTGATTAAGAAGCATCTGGATGATATAGGTATGGACTATGAAGTTACTTTCATAGTTGGATAGTATCTATAATCGTTTAAAGGTGCATTAATGCAAAAGAAGATCCCCTTAATTCTACTCGGTATTCTCTTTATACTTTCTTCATGCTCATCCATAGAAAAGATACAGGGAGCGGACAAAGCCGAGACCTACTATCTTAGGGGTGTAGCCTATCTTAAAGAATCAATGTATATGGAAGCTCTAGAGAAATTCAACCTTGTAAAGAATAAATTTCCTTATAGTAAATACGCTTTAGATTCTGAGTTAAAGATAGCTGATACATATTTTAAGAAAGGCGACTTCATTGAAGCTCAAAGGACTTATGCCCTTTTCAGTGAGTTCCATCCTCAGGACCCTAGAAGGGATTATTCCATATATCAAAGCGGGATGTGCTTCTATGAATCTTTGCCATCAGCAATAGACAGGGACTATAGTTACGCCAAGAAGGCCATAGATGAGTTCAAGGCAATAATGGACCTGTATCCAAGTTCCATTTACTTTAAGGATGCCCTGAACAAGTATACCGAGCTAAGGATAAAGCTTGCAGAAAAAGAGATATATATCGGTGATTTTTATAGGAAGCACGGGAAGTACGAGTCTGCAGCAGAAAGATATAAAACGGTCCTTGAGCAGTACTCCAATCTGGGGCTTGATGAAAAGATGTACTATGAGCTTGTAAATTGCTACGTTAAACTTGAAAAATCTGAAGATGCAAAATACTATTTTGATATGTTGGTGGTCGCGTATCCCAACAGTCCATTCGTGGAGAAAGCTAGAAAACTGCAGAAGGGCTTATAAAGATGCAGAATACGACAGCTATTTTTAAGGAAGCTAAAAAACTAATAGGTGCCAATAAGTTGGAGCAGGCCAAGGTGGTCTTGCAGCCTCTTATAACTGAACTTAATAATGATTACAGGGTTTTTTCTATGCTTGGGTTCATATATCACAAGCAGGGACTCTTTTCTCGAGCCATCAAGAATTATAGGAAGGCCCTTGATATCAATGGGACCGACGTAGAGACCGCGATCAACCTGTCCTTGGTATACAATGACCTTGGAAAATATGAAGAGGGTGCTGACCTATATGCTAAGGCTGTTGGAATGTTGGAGAAGGCAGAAAGCAATGGAGAGAACAAGGTAGAGGATAGTGAAGATATTAATGTAATGTTCTCCAATCAACATGCGAACATCGGAGAGCTGTACTTGAGATACAATAGGGCTCATGATGCTTGTGTGGAGCTTGAGAAGGCAATTACCCTGTGCCCTGGCTCACAACATGCCAACGTAGAGATGGCAGAGTGCCTTTCCCGTCTAGGGAAAAGAAAACAGGCCATAAAGAACCTAAAAGCGTTAAAACTTAAGTACCCTGAATATTTTGAGGCAAGGATCAAATTAGGCCACTTGCTTTTCTTGGAAGGCGAGCTGGGCTACGCGATAGAGGAATGGGATGAAGTACTCACCCTTGATCCTGGTAACATGGAAGCCAAGATGTATCTTAGGATGGCGAAGGAAGAATCCATACTGCCTTGACATAAACGGGTCTTGTATCTATAAGTTCTGTATATTGACAAATGAGGAGGCTCTAGATTATGAAAAAAGTATTATTACTCGTACTTGGTCTGGCATTGATAGCTGGTTGTTCAAAGAAAGACGTTGTGACAGACAAAAAACAGTCATCGGCGATAGGATACGGCGCGACAGGCAGTGATGCGGGTCAAGCTGGCGAACTTAAGAGTATCCACTTTGATTTTGATAAGGCGAACCTTTCAACTGAGGCTAGGAATATATTGAAAGCTAATGCAGGCTGGTTGAAGAAGAATCCTTCAATACTTATACAGATAGAAGGTCACTGCGATAGCCGCGGTACAATTGAATACAACATAGCTCTTGGAGAAAAGAGAGCTCTATCAGTTAAAAAATATCTTTCTGACCTTGGCGTGAAAAAGGACAGGATGAGCACAATAAGCTATGGCAAGGAAAGACCACTTGTCGCTGAAGAGAACGAAGCAGCTTGGGCACAGAACAGAAGAGCTAATTTCGTTATAGCTTCCAAGTAACAAACGACATGTTCGTTGAACATCTTAAAAGGACGGGAAGGACATCTTTTTTGATCTTTCCCGTCCTTATTATTTTATTCTCATGCAGTACCTTTGATCCTAAGGTGAACCAGGCAATAGCCAGGCGTTCACTTCAGGCCGCTACAGAGGCAGGGGCTGAAACCTCAAAATGTGCCTCACGAGATTTTTATGAGGCTGAAAGAACTTTTAGGATAGGAGAGAGGGCTCTGTCCGAAAAGAAAGTTGTGGATACTTCAGATAACTATTTCATTAGTGCCACCAGCCTTGCGGAAAAGGCGGAAGAGGAGGCTCTCTTCTGTGAAAAGTAATGCATCTCGTCCGTTCTTCATAATATCTATATCGGTGCTTACCCTTTGCTCATGTGTTACCACTGGCTCTGTAAGGGGCGGCGATATATCGCTAGAAGAAAGGGTCAGTAATGTTGAGGTCAACACTGCTAATTCAACTCAGACCGTTGAGGAATTAAAGGCAGCGCAGGAAAAGATACAGGGACAGTTAGAGAAGATAGAGCGCTTAATGGCTCAGCAGGAAGAAAAGATAAACAAGCTTACGGGCGATGGAGCCTTGGGGCAAACCCAGTCACAAGAACAAACAGCCGCAGGCACGGGACCAGCTCCTTTAGTGGAACAGGAGAAACAGCCTTCTGTTGATAATATGGAGCAGACCCCTACGGAAGTGGTGGCAAAGACCACTGTGCCAACACCGGAGGCTGTGATGCCAGTGGCCAAGGATGCCGATATAAATAGTCTGAGCCTTGATGAGAAATATAAACTAGCAAAAAAATTCCATGATCAGAAAAAATATGATGAAGCAGAAAAATATTATCAAACCATAGTTGGTGTCCCGTCAAAGTGGTACGACGAGCGTGCGAGGTTTTTACTCGGTTCCGTCTATTATGATATGGGAAAATATAAAGAGGCCATAGTTACATTACAGGATTTTATAGATAAATATCCTAAGTCCAAGAGTGTCCCTCCTGCGATACTTATCCAGGGAGAGTCATTTACCGTATTAAAACAAAATAGCAACGCGGAGGTCTTCTATAAAGACCTGGTAGCACGCTTCCCTAAATCAAAAGAGGCTGTACAAGCAAAGTCCAAGCTTAAAAAATTATGAAGAGACTTTTAGTTCTTGGTATAGAGACATCATGTGATGAAACTTCAGCAGCTGTGATGGATGAAAAAGGCGAGGTCCTGTCCAACGTTATCTTTTCTCAAGTAGATATGCATAATAGGTATGGTGGTATAGTTCCAGAGCTTGCCTCGCGAGATCATGCCCTAAAAATAGAGCCTGTGGTAAATGAGGCCCTCTCCAATGCAGGGGTGACAGCATCAGATATAACTCATGTGGGAGTTGCTAATGGCCCAGGGCTTCTAGGTTGTCTTCTTGTTGGACTTTCTTTTGCTAAGGCCTTTGCACTCTCTAAGGACATTCCACTTATTGGTGTAGATCACGTTAGGTCACATCTCTTGTCCGTAATGATACACGGAATAGACAAGGATGGTGATAAACCAAATTTTCCATTTGCAGGGCTTGTTGTCTCTGGCGGACACACGTCGATCTATATAGTTAATTCTATAGAGGACATAAAGGTAGCATCCTCCACAGTAGACGATGCCGCAGGTGAGGTTTTTGACAAAGTAGCAAGGTTCATTGGGCTTGATTACCCTGGAGGTAAGATAATAAGCGACCTTGCCAAGCAGGGTAATGCTAAGGCTGTAAAGTTCCCAAAACCAGTTATCAAGGGTAGGGAAAATGATTTTAGCTTTAGTGGTCTTAAAACGTCAGTAATAACATATTTTAGGAACATGGGCGTAGAGGGTAGGGTAGACAAGAGCGATAAGAAGGTCTTGGATGCTCTGGCTAGTTTTCAAGAAGTAGTGTGTGAAATACTGGTAGAAAAGCTCATAAAGATGGCCTTAGAGAATAATGTCAAAGATGTCGTGATAGGTGGAGGAGTTGCCGCTAATTATAGGCTAAGAGAGATCCTTTCTGCAGAAGCAGAAAAGAAAGGGCTTAGACCATGGCTTGTCCCTATTGCATACTGCACTGACAATGCTGCGATGATAGCAAATTATACAAGACTTGTAGCCACTGGACCGGAAAAGTTCACAGATACGATGTCTAGCGTTGGCGCATATTCTACGACACGGAGATAAGTTTATTAGTAGAGATAATACAAAATTCAAAAAAAAGTCCTTAGGTCAGAACTTTTTAAATGACTACCTATTGGCGGAACAGATCGTAGGTGCCGCAGAAATAGGACCATCTAGCACTGTACTTGAAATAGGTCCAGGCGCGGGCAGTATCACAAAATGGATATATGATAGCAACCCCAAGAGGGGGATCCTTGTTGAAAAGGATAACCGCTTTATCCAGGACCTAAAAATAAATTTTCCCGATTTCCAGGTCATCAATGAAGATTTTTGCGAGATATATTTATCCAAGCTTCTGAACAGCCCAGACGAGAGATTTGTAATCTTGGGTAATCTCCCATATAACGTATCTACAAAGATACTGGAACACCTTATAGGCTACCAGGATGTTATAGACAGAATGGTCCTTATGTTCCAAAAAGAAGTCGGTGAAAGGATCTATGCCCCAGTTGGTGATGCTGATTACGGAAGGCTTACATTATTGTCGCAAGAATTCTTTAAGACAGAAGAACTTTTCATAATAAAGCCAGAGTCGTTCACGCCTTCCCCAAAAGTGGATTCTGCAGTTGTGCTTTTTTCAAAGAGAGAAAAGCCTTTAATAGAACTAAAGAACAGAAGGCTCTACGACAATATAATAAAGCAGGTCTTCTCTAACAGAAGGAAGATGATAAGAAGGTCATTAAGGGCTTTATATAGCGAAGAACAGCTGAATGAACTTTTCAATAGAATAGGTCTAGATCCTACCAAAAGGCCACAAGATCTCACGATCCAGGAATTTGCCCTGATCTCTAACACCCTTTCATCTTGAAATAGAACTTACTGCTTTACGACGATAGCCTGTACTGTGTTGTTAAAACCATCGTGCACGTTGGATATGAAGTTCGTGTCAACAGAACCATCTGCATTCACGCGAGCAATGTGGTTGCTTGATTGTGTGACGCTATTAAATGTTATCCCGGTATGTCCGACCAATATCTGCCCGTTTTTCTGAAGCGCCAATGAGTAAACAGCTCTAGCATTTGGTAATCCAGCTGCAAAAGCCCCATCTGTAGCTCCATTGGTAAGTAGACGTACTATGCCCTGGTGGCTCTCATTATGATACGTAGAGAAATCTCCGCCCACTAGTATGTTCCCGTCAGGCTGGATCACTATCGTACGAACAGTACCATTGGCACCTAAACCAGAATAATTAAAACTTGGATCAAGAGCGCCGTAGTTCCATAACCTAGTCAAACGGGTTTGCACATAATTTCCTGTATGGTCTATGTACCTTATAAACTCTCCGCCTATTACTATACTACCGTTAGTAGGATCGACGGCTATTGCGCGGACAGCACCATCTGCTCCCATAGCTCCAACCCCGGCATTAAACTCTGTGTCAACAGATCCATCATTGTTAAACCTTTTTATGCCACCGGTAAAAAGTCCACCTATCAAGATCTTTCTGTCGCTATCAACATCGGTGTCTACCTGAAGTGCAACTGCAAAAGCCACATCTGTTAAAGCATCTGACGGATTAAAAGATGCATCAATAGAACCATCTGAATTCAAACGTGCTACGTGAATTCGAGTTACGCCATTATAGGATGTAAATGAACCAGCTATTAGTATCTTACCATTTTTTTGAACTGTTATTGAGTTAACAGCGTCATTTGGACCTGAGCCAGCATAATTAAAATCCGTATCCAAGGTACCATCTTCGTTTATGCTGCTTATATTGGATACTGGAACGCCGTTATATAATGAGAATCTTCCGCCAATTAGTATCTTACCATTACTTTGCAATACTGCAGCGTAAACAGCTCCGTTAGTGCCCGTTCCGCTGTTGAACTCAGGAACCAACGCTCCAGTATTATTTAAAAGAGAAAGCCCACCCTGAGGAATAGCATTGTATGATTCCAACCATCCACCTATTAGGAATTTATTGTCGCTCTGTACTGCAATTACCCATGCACTGCCATAAGGACCAGCTCCAGGATTTGAAAATGTTGCATCTACAGTTCCGTCTGTGTTTACACGAGCGATCTTGTTCCTGCTTAAACCGCCGTAAGTTGTGAAACCACCCAATACCATTATTTTGCCGTCACTCCTAATAGACATGGAACCTATACCGCCATTTGCATTTCCATTTACAAAAGTCTCATCAAGTGTTCCATTTGAATTGAGACGTGCAAGATAGTTACGAGCAACACCATTATAAGTTCCGAATGATCCCGCAAGTAGGATCTTTCCGTCCGGCAGTACAGTAGGTAGAGCAGTGAAGTTAGCTCCGCTGCCGCCTTCGTTGAAAGTAGCATCTATTGTTCCTTCCCGTAGTAGTCTTACAAACCATGCTTTAGGTGAACCATTGCATGCCGTAAAATATCCACCGAGTAATACTTTTCTATCGCTTTGGATAGCTATTTTTTGCACGTTACTGTTATCGATAGGTGGTCCTGAACCTATGCTTGTATTAAAACTAGGGTCAACAGCACCTGTGCTACTTAGTCTTGCTATGTTGTTGTGAGTTGCACCGTTAAAGTCAGAGAAATATCCGCCAACGTATATGTCGTTGCTAACAGGGTCAAGAGCTATGGTTGAAACAAATATGGTCAAGTCGCTAGGAGGCGTGCCTGTAGCACCGGTGCCAGGATCAAATGATATATCAAGCGAACCATCAGAATTTAAACGTGCTATGTGGTTGCGTGAGTAAGTTCCGTTAACATCATTATATGAAGTAAACTCTCCACCTATTAATATTTTGCCATCAGATTGCAGTACTATTGCGTATATTGGTCTATTAGCGCCGGAACCGCCGGCATTAAAAGTTGTATCAAGAGAACCATCTGCATTTATTCTTGTTATAAAGCCTCGTCCACCGACCCCATTATAACTTTGTATGTACCCACCAATTAATACCTTCCCATTACTTAAAGGCGTTATTACCAAAATGGCATCATTTGAAGCTAGTCCAGTTTCAAATGAAGTATCTACAGAACCGTCTTCGTTGGCTCTAACTACATTGTTATAGTGGTGTCCGTATCCTGCAAAGCTACCACCTGCGAAAATAGTAGTTACAGTATATGAAGACGATGAAGCATCAGAGGGTAGGTATCTTGATTTGAAAGCTTTTGCCTTGATCGTGGTACTTTTATCTATTACCGGTTTACTGCCTGCACTATAAAGTGTTCCTGTTGTCTCATCAGGATCTGCCTGCGTACCGTCTCCCGTATTATAATAGATACTAGCCCCTGCAGTTGCACACGAGATAGTTACCTGAGAACCTTTATCAACTTCACCTGCAAGAGGACTTTCTATTAGCGGGTCTGCGACTTTTTCAGGTACTACAGTATATACTGCTGTAGCGACGTTAGACTGTGTGTAGCCTGTCTTAAATGCTACAGCCATTACAACCAGACTTTCTCCAATAAGAGGTTTGTTACTAGGGTCGTAAAGGGTCCCAGTTACCTCGTCGGGCGCTTCCTGTGTTCCATCACCGACGTTGTAATAAATTTCAGCACCCACAGTAGCAGAAGTGATAGTGATGGAACTGTCCATACCTACCAGCCCACTATTAGGAGATATTACAGGTGTTTCTACTTTTAATACTTGTCCGCCAGTGGCGCCGCCATCAGAATTAGTAGTTTTCTCCGGGGTAGGGACAACATTATCATTGCCTCTCCAGTTAATATGACACCCGGATATAAGAAAAATTATCAGTATTGGTTTTAGCAAACGTACCATGGTACCAACCCTTATCGGAATAACTACTTATGAC
>JBAXXF010000012.1:0-13723 GCA_037128035.1 bacterium
GTCTTACTGCGCTTATGGAAGTTAGTGCCTTAAAGACCAAGGTGAACTCAGATGCTCTTGGCTTTATCCTTGCTCCAAGACTAAATGCCGCAGGTAGGATGGGGAACGCTTCCCGCTCTGTTGAACTCCTGCTTTCCAATAATGAAATAGAAGCCAAACAGATAGCTAAGGTCCTGGATGAAGAGAACCAAAAGAGGGTCTCCTTTCAAAATAAATCATGGCAGCAGGTCCAAGCGGTAGTAGAGGAAATGATATCAAGCTCAAAGCCGGGCGTTTTTGACAAAAAGTTCTCCCTGACCTTTGCCAGTGAAGGTTGGCATCAGGGCGTTATAGGTATAGTCGCATCAAAGGCGGCTGAAAAGTGGTACAAGCCCACAGCCATCTATACTATAGGAAGCAATGGCTTGGCAAAAGGTTCGGCCAGAAGCATTCCTGGTATCGATATCTTTTCTGTCTTCTCTGGATTTAGGGAAGTCTTTGAAGACTTTGGAGGCCATAACATGGCCGCAGGCATGAGCATAAAGTCAGAAAGGATCCCACAGTTCGAAGAGCTCTTTGAATTAGGTGTGGCAAACCACATAAAATCTAAGAAACTACTCCCTGTCCTTGATATAGATGTTGAAGTTGGGGTTTGTGACGTAAGCTCTAAGACTGTGAGCGAGATCTCCCAGATGGAACCTTTTGGTATAGATAACCCTCAGCCGTTGTTCTTTAGCTCAGACGTTAAGGTCTTTAACAAATGGGTGCTAAAGGAAAAACACCTTAAACTTAAGCTGGATAACGGGATTGATGCTATCGGTTTTAACATGGCTCACCTTGCAGATAAGATAGGTAGCACTATAGATATAGTGTTCAAACCATCTATAAATGAGTGGAATGGGCAGAAAACCCTTCAATATATATTAGTAGACGCAGAATAGATATTATCTTTTAATATCAAATAGTTAAATAAAATAAATAATGTGCTTTATCATGGTTAAGGCATTTTCTCCTTGACCCTCCTTTGCCTAGTCTGTTAAGGTTTACTTAAGGGAACGGGGGATTGATGGCTTTCAACTTGGCCGCTACATCAAAGTATAATTATTACTTTGATCAAAAATTTGGAGAATACAAAGTTATGAAACCTATACTGCATGGAAGGAACACGATCTTTATGCTGCTTTTGGCTGTAGCAGTCCTTTTCAGCTCTTTATACATCATAAAGACCAAGGTTGACGAAATAAGAGAAATACATGAGCTTAAACAGTTCATTGGAGCTTTTGTTGAGATCAACAACTATGAAAAGATCGGTGAATCCGACGTGACCACATTGGCAAAGGAGATCTATAGGGCTGGGAACAGGTTTGGCATGGACCCTATGCTGATACTTGCCGTTATAACAGTTGAGTCTTCATTTAATAAGGATGCCGTTTCACCCATGGGAGCCAGAGGGCTTATGCAGTTGCTTCCTGCTACCGCTAAGAGTATCTCTGGAGAAATGGGGATAGAGTACAACGGTCAAAAGACCTTGTCAGATGTAAAGACCAACATAACACTTGGCACATACTACCTGTCCAAGCTTTCCGCGCGATACAAAAATAACATGAAATTATATCTGGCGGCTTATAACTATGGACCGGAAGAGGTCGATAGAATGCTTAGGGAAGAAGGCGGGATCCCAGTAGGCTATGCGCAGAGAATATTGAAAACTTATAATAAACTTTCTTTATAGTTGGTGAAATATGTACGAGATCAGAGTTACCTCAAAATTTAGCGCTGCCCACAACCTCAGGAACTACAATGGCAAATGTGAGCGCCTACATGGACACACATGGAAGGTGGAAGTCTGCCTTGAAGCTCCTAAGATAAACGATGAGGGCTTTTTATGCGATTTCAGGGTCGTTAAAGCTTCCATGAAAGAGATGCTGGATAGGTTCGACCACGCCTATATAAATGAGATATCTCCGTTTGACAAAATCAACCCTACGGCTGAGAATCTTGCCTATACGATATATGAGGAACTGAAGAAACAGTTCCCACAACTAAAAGAAGTTAGCGTATGGGAATCAGAGGATGCAAGAGCAGTCTTTAGAACTAATTAAAAGATCAAAAGCGTTAGTCCTTTGCTCTTCAGGCATTGATTCAGTTTACAACCTCCTAAAAGCAAAAAAAGAATTCTCAAAGACCTCTGCCATCTTTTTTGATTACAGCCAAAAAGCCTGCCCTCAAGAATATGTGCATGTTAAAAAACTCTGTGAGGTCCTTGATGTGGATTTCATAAAAGTAGATCTTCCCTGGTATAGGGGGCTTTCTTCTTCATTGCTCTCAAAGAACATTAACATAAGTAAGTTCTCTTCGGTGGATGAGGCTGATGCGTCCGGGAAACCTTCTGAGTGGGTGCCAAACAGGAACGGCGTTTTTGCAAATGCCGCAGGAGCTGTTGCGGAATCCAGGGGCTACGATTTTCTTATCATGGGTATAAACAAAGAAGAGGCTGGGAGATACCCAGACAATACTCAAAGCTTTTTGGACAAGGCAAACAGCTTATTCGAATTATCGACGCTGAGTCACCCAAAACTGATATCTTATAGTGTGGACATGGTCAAGACCGACATATTCAAGGGGCTCTACGAACTTTCTGAACAGCTAGGTATTAAAAATATTCAAGAATATATCTGGAGCTGTTATGATAGTTATGAGAAAATGTGTGGTAGCTGTGAGTCTTGTCTAAGGTTAAAGCGTGTTATTAAAGAACATAGACAGGAGAGTGAATGGAAAGATCGTTTCTTGAGATAAGACATCTTGATGAAAAAATAGATTATGATGGAAGTCAGTTAGCCCCTCACTGGATATACAAAAAGACCGGTATAATGGGCGATGCGGCAGTTTCCTTTATAGGTTCGTGTAATGTTACCGACGACCAGATGGCCGACCTTGAAGATCTCCTACAACATAAATCAATAAAAGCTGACAAGATGCTCCATTTTGTTATTGAGCTCTTTGGTCGAGATTGCATCTTAGCCACGGCTATACAGTGCCTCTTTATTTCAGAGATACAGAACCTGTTGTTGAATAAGAACGTTCCCGTTAAGAAAGACGGTGATGACCTCTTTATCAATAACGGTAAACTTTCTATATCCATAGCTTCAGTATCACCAGTGTCCGCACTTATTCATATAGGCTTGAACATAAGCAACGCCGGTACTCCGGTAAAGACCAGTGCATTAGAGGATTTCAATATAGAGCCAAAGGCTTTTTCAAGTTCGGTATTGGAGAGATTTAATTCCGAGTTCAGCCGCTTGATACTTGCGGCATCTAAAGTTAGAGCGAGGTTGTAAACATGAGTAGAAGAGTTGATCTATCAAAAAAGAAAACATTCGTCCTAGACACTAACGTTCTGTTGTTCGATCCCTTGGCCATTTTGAAGTTTGGGGCTAACGACATCGTTATACCCATAACGGTCATAGAAGAAGTTGATAGGTTCAAAAAGGACCTTAATGAAAATGGAAGGAACGCAAGACAGGTCTCAAGGTTCTTAGATGAGATGAGAAGGAAGGGGAACCTTCTTGAGGGTGTTACCTTGGACTCCAAGGGAACTCTTTACGTCGATCTTCCTGACGAAAAACCGATAGGACTTCCAGCTGCTTTTGAAAGCAATAAGCCCGATAACATAATCCTTGCTACAGCATTAAAGCACAAGAACATAGATCCAAGGAAACCAATAATATTCGTTACCAAAGATACTAACCTTAGGATAAAAGCTGACCTACTTGGTATTAAGGCAGTTGATTACGAGCCTGGAGACCAAAAAGTAGAAGAGCTATATGCAGGGATGCGATACGTTGATTGCAATAAGAAGGACATAGATGACTTCTTTAAGGAAAAGAAACTTGCCTTGACCGGTCTAAAGGGTGTTACAGATATATTGCCTAACGAGTATGTCATTTTAAGGGACCTAGAGGATAAAGCACATACGGCCCTTGGAAGGTACGATCTTGTTAGCAAGAATATCGTTCCTCTTTTAAGGGGTGTAATAGACGGTGTGTGGGGGATAATCCCAAGGAACGTTGAACAGATATTTGCGTTGGATATGTTATTGAACGACGATATAAGACTTGTAAGTCTAGTAGGAAAAGCTGGAACAGGTAAAACACTTCTTGCTATAGCTGCCGGTCTTGCTTTAACAATAGACGCTGGCGCTTACGCTAAACTGCTTGTGTCCAGGCCGGTCTTCCCTCTAGGAAAGGACATTGGATATCTTCCTGGTGATGTTGAAGAAAAATTGAACCCATGGATGGCGCCGATCTTTGATAACCTTGAGTACATCTTGGGTACAGGAGAGGCCGCTACTACAACGGGCGGAAAGAAGAAATTAGGACCAGGGAGAAAGTGGCAGGAACTTATCAACCAAGGGATGCTTAACATAGAGCCTCTAACTTACATAAGAGGAAGAAGCATAGCTAATCAGTATCTAATAGTGGATGAATCCCAGAACTTAACACCACATGAGATAAAGACCATCATTACAAGGGCGGGAAACTATACAAAGATAGTTCTCACCGGCGACTGTTTTCAAATAGATAATCCATATATAGACTCATCAAGCAACGGTTTGAGTTACACCGTTGATAGGTTCAAGGACCAGAAGATAGCAGCTCACGTTACCCTAGTTAAGGGAGAGCGTTCTGAGCTTGCAGAACTTGCAGCGAACTTAATGTAACTTATGGAGGCTGGATTGGTAGATAGAAGAAGACATGTAAGAGTTCCTTTGAATTCTAAGGTCATAGTCATCCATAATAATGTCCCTAAGGTAAGTATAATGAGGGATATCTCCATCTCTGGGGCTTTTATTGAGACTGTTGATCTTCCAAAGATAGGAGATGATGTCTTCTTGTTCTTTCCTTTACACCATCAGGAAAAAACAGCACAGACCTCGGCCAAAGTGGTAAGAAAGATAGAGCCTATAATGGAAGAGGATACTTTTGCTATGCCTGGGGTTGGTGTAGAATTTGCTGATATACCATTTGAATCCTCAATATTGATAGAGGATTACGTTGTGAACGTTAAATATGTCTATGAGGAACTAATGCTGGTAACAAGCATGAAGGACCCGGATATGAAGAGGCTAGGGCAGCTTCTTAAAAAGGTCAAAATAGACCAATATAAGGATTTTTTTGAACTTAAGGACAAGATAAAAAAAACATGCTACGCATTGGGCATACTTAAAGAGGACGGAGAAGATTATGGGACACGTAACGGTTAACGCAGCAGAAGAGATCCTTGATAAACAATTTAAGGTCCTTGATAAAGGATTTGTTCGCCTTGTCGATTATTACGGCAGTGATGCCAGGATAGTCCAGTCTGCAAGGGTCTCCTACGGAGCCGGAACAAAATCTGTAAGAGAAGATAAGATGCTGATAGAGTATCTTTGGAAGAATGAACATACTTCCCCTTTTGAGCAGGTCGTTTTTACCTTTCACTGCAAGCTTCCTATCTTTGTAGCCCGTCAGTGGATAAGACACAGAACAGCAAGGGTCAATGAAGTATCTGGAAGATACTCGGTCATGAAAAATGAGTTTTATACTCCAGAGCTTGGTGCAGTTAGCTATCAAAGCACTGATAATAAACAGGGACGTTCCCACGATGAAGTACCTAAGGAACTTAGGGAAAAGGTCCTTGATACTATAAATTCCATACATGAGTTCTCATATGAGAAATATGAGTCAATGATAGAGGATGGTATAGCAAGAGAATTGGCTAGAATAAGTCTTCCTCTAAGTCTTTACACAGAATGGTACTGGCAAATAGACCTTAAGAACCTTCTACACTTCCTAAAACTGAGATTAGATCACCATGCTCAGTATGAAATAAGGGAATACGCAAAGGTAATGTCAGAGGCCGTTAAAAAAGTATGTCCTTTTGTATGGGAGAGTTTTGAGGAACACACCCTACACAGCGTTAAGTTATCCAAAACAGAAGTGGAGATGCTTGGAGAGGCTTTTAAAGGTAAAAAAGTCGATAAGGAAGACTTCAACTACAAGCAGCTAGTTAAAAAACTTCCATTTTTGGGTTGAGGCCCTAAATTTTCTGAACCTATGAAAAAAACAATATCACAGGGAATAAACGATTATTTCCAGCGCGCAGAAATATTTCCGGACAGGGTCAAGCTTGCGGAAGATCAGGGCGTCCTTCCATCAGTATTGTCAGCGATAGAAGACAATAAGGATGAGGTGAACACATATAGGCCTCATGAAATATGTTTAATAGGCGCCGGGGATTTTGCTGTAGCTCTTGCTTCTGCGTTCAAGCCTTCAGTAAATATCATTATTTATGATTTTGAGCCCATCAGAAATATCTTTAGCAGAATAAGCAGGGTTAGCACCAATAGATCGTTCCATGTAGATTTTGGCGATAATGTGGATTTTACGTCGGAGCTCAAGACAGCATTGGATGCAAGATACATAATACTTTGCGTTCCTGCTAACGCTTTGCCGGAAATGATAGAAAAGATAAAAGAGATATTGCCTGTAACATATAAAGAAAAACAGTACGTGCTTGTATCAAAGGGCTTTGTAGGAAAAGGATATATACCTCACAGATGGCTTCAAAAGAACGGTATACCTTTTGAACAGATAATATGGGCTAGCGGAGGTAACGTTGCAAGGGACGTAGTTGCTAAAATGGCCCTTAAGATGTCTGTCGTTTCCATTAACAAGAACAAAAAAGCACGCAGGGAATTTGCAGGGTTCTTCAATAAGGATTATATAGTTCCCCTAGAATATAGCGGTTCTGCCCTTTTGGCGTGCGAGCTTGGCGGTATACTGAAAAATTATTATGCCGGCTTTGGTAGATATATATTCCTTAAATACGGCGAAAAGGAACTTTATAAATATAAGATATTAGTTAGAAAGGAATTTAGAAGAGCAGTAAGAACGGTCGCTGGTTCTCCCACAGTGTCTATAAGAGCATGGGTAATAAGAAAGGCAAGCCACGGTCCGGCCTTTTGGGAAGATCTGGAAGTTACCATAAAAGAAGGCAGGAACGGTTACTTTGGTGAAAAGATCTTTAACGGTGCAAAAGTTAAAGAGACCTTGAATGACTTGGGGCTTGTAGAGTCGTTCAAAACAGTCTTTTCTACTCTTTCACTTTTTACAAGGCTTAGCAGACATGCTTTCAATAGCCTCCCTATATTAAAGGGCATTCTTAATATCTACGAGGACCTTCACATAGAATATCTTGATAGAGGGGATGCTCATCTATCAGAGGAATCAAAGAAAATAGCAGAAGAAATAGAGAAAAGAGTTCTCAAGTACAGAGAGTTTTGGCTTTTTTAATTTACTCAAATTAAAAAAGCGGGACTCGTTAAGAGCCCCGCTTTTTTTATCTTAAACAAATACTACTTATATGAATTTTTTCTCTTTCAATACGTCCTTAAGGTCTGGATAGCCTATTTCTTGTAGTTCATACTGAACACTTACATTAGGCTTTTTGATCTTGATTATCCTATTAAGGTCTATAGGGGTAGCTATTATAACAAGATCTACCTTAGCTTTGTTGATCGTCTTTTCAAGGTCTTTGATCTGTTTTTTGCCGTATCCCATTGCAGGAAGTATAGGACCTATGTTCGGATATTTTTTGAAGGTAGCTTCTATCTCGCCAACTATCCATGGTCTTGGGTCCACTATCTCTGCTGCGCCGTATTTTTGTGCCGCTACAAATCCTGCTCCGTACTGCATTTCTCCATGAGTAAGAGTAGGGCCGTCCTCTACAACAAGGACTCTTTTCCCTTTTATCTTGTTTGCGTTCTTAACATACAAAGGAGAAGCCGCATCAACTATTATTGCATCAGGATTAACGGCTCTTACGTTAGCTCTTACAACTTCAATACTTTCTGGGTCAGCAGAATCGATCTTGTTTATAACAACAACATCAGCTCTTCTTATGTTAGTTTCCCCAGGGTGATACATTAACTCGTGATTAGGTCTGTGTGGGTCTGCGACCACGATCTCAAGGTTTGGTTCATAGAAGGACAAGTCGTTATTTCCGCCGTCCCACAATATAACATCAGCTTCTTTTTCTGCTTCTCTTAATATCGCTTCATAATCAACACCTGCGTAAACTACCACGCCTCTTTCAATATGTGGTTCGTACTCTTCCATCTCTTCTATTGTACATTTATGTTTTTTAAGATCTTGGATAGAGCTGAATCTTTGTACTTTCTGTTTAACAAGATCACCGTAAGGCATAGGGTGTCTAACAGCTACTACCTTTTTGCCTGCTGCTATAAGTATCTCGCTCACTCTTCTTGTAGTTTGACTTTTACCGCTGCCTGTTCTTACTGCGCATATCGAGATGACTGGTTTTGAACTTTTGATCATGGTGGTCTTTGGTCCCATTAGAACAAAGTCAGGCCCCATGGACATGACCCAAGAAGCTTTGCTCATAACATATTCATGAGGAACATCGCTGTAAGCAAAAACGACTTCTTCAGGATCGTATTTCTTTATAAGTTCAGGAAGATCTGTCTCTGGGTGAATAGGGATACCCTTTGGATAGTCATCACCGCAAAGAGCTGCGGGATAACGTCTGCCTGCAATGTCCGGGATCTGAGTAGCCGTAAAAGCAACTACGTCATACTCGTGGTTATTCCTGTAGAAAACGTTGAAATTGTGAAAATCGCGGCCAGCCGCGCCCATAATAATAACTTTCTTCTTCATACCGGAGACTCCTTATATTTGTTTTTTATTAATAGCCATTATTTTACTTAGCGCTTCAGCGGTAATATAAACAATAAACAAGGATGTCAAGACGTCAGACAAGAAGTGACCTCCCTGTGCCATTCTCCCAAAGGACATAAAACCGCCATAGGCAAGGCCCGCAAGCAAAAGATATGTTCTTCTATTGAAAACAAAATAAAGCACTAAAACGTAGAATCCGATAGCCGCATGTCCACTTGGGAATGCGTTGCCATCGTTATCGTGTTCTGTGACGTTTATGTTTGGATTAAATGGCGATCTATATTCGAAGTCTCCGCTACCGTTGAATATCTTTAACTCGATAGGGCGAGGTCTGCCCCATGTCTCTTTTAACGTTTGTACTATTAGGCCAGGAGCCAAAGCTAAAAGCAGCACTGCGAATATGCAGCGTTTTCTCCACTCTTTGAGCTTGCTTACAAAAAAACCAGCGATCAGAACTATAAAAGCTACTGCGCCAATAAGATTTGGAAGAACCGTTCCGTATTTATAAGAGAACACCCAAACAGGGTTCTTAGACCAGGAATCCCAAAAGGGGTTGCCTGGCTTATAAAAAAGGTACGCGATCTTTAGGTCTAGATTTAAAAAATATATTGCACTCAGTATTATTAAAAAGGCAGCGCTGATATAGATGATCTTTTTCATATGGTAAATTTAGTGTTACAGATGCTCGTCCAGTTTTTCCCCTTTTAACTTTTCAACTATTTCCTTAACTCTTTGATCGTCTTTTCTATTGGCGACCAACAGCACGTCATCCGTGTCTATTATTATCAGGTCCTGGACATCTAAGAGGGCAATAAGCTTTTTCTTGTCGCTGCAGTTAACAACTACATCTCTTGAGTCTATACATATTACTTTCTCAACATTGCTTATACCGAACTCTTTTTTATCGCTTACGTCATATAGGCTGTTCCAGCTTCCCAGATCATTCCAACCAAAATCAGCTGGTATAGTAAGTGTCTCTGGTAGCTTTTCTATCACGCCAAAGTCTATCGATTCCGATGGCAGAACTGCGAACTTCTCATTGAAAACGTCCCACTCATCCTTTTTACCAAAATGTTGTGCGATCTCGCCAATGCCTTTATAAAGTTCTGGCATGTGCTTTTTTATCTCAGATAGCATTGTCCCTGCTTTTACTATGAACATGCCAGCATTCCACAAGTAGTCACCACTCTCTAAGAATTGTTTTGCCTTTTCTATAGAAGGTTTTTCTTTGAATGTTTTTACATTGTGGATATTTATATTGTTCTTTTCTGCTTTTATCTTTTCGCCAGTCTGTATATATCCATATCCGGTATGAGGGCTAGAAGGTTTGATGCCGATAGTCACTAATTTATTATATTCTGCTGCAGCTTTGACAGCAGCTTCTATGGTCTCTAAGAATTTTGTCTTGTCCTTTACCAAATGATCAGAAGGAAGAACGACCATTATATCTTCGGGAGAGCTGAAGAAAGATATTCTAGAGGCCATGTATCCTATACATGGTGCTGTGTTTCGTCCCTTAGGTTCTGCGATGATATTGATGCCTTTATACACGGAGGCTATCTGTTCGACCATGCCCTTGATGTCTTTACCTGTAACTATGTGTATATTAGATGCTGGACATATTGGTAGGACCCGTTCGATCGTTTCCTCTAGGAGTGTTTTGGTCCCAGCAAGTGCGATAAGTTGCTTAGGACGTTTGTTCCTGCTCTCAGGCCAGAACCTAGTCCCTCTCCCTCCAGCCATTATTATGCAATGAATTTTCATTTGTTGAGACGTAACTCCAAACTAGTCTATTTTTCTTATTATGTAGGATTCAACCTTTCCTTGCTTCTTTAGCATTTCAGCGAATATCCTAGCGCTTTCACGTTTCTTGAAAAATCCTATTCCCACTCTGTACCATATGCCTTTGTTGGGGATCTCGGATTCCATGTAGTAAGCCAATTTAAATCCAGAACTATATAACTGATATGCGGCCTGTTGTGCTTCCATCTCGCTCTGATATGAACTGATCTGGATAGTATATTTCTCTCTTATCTCATTTGTTATTTCTTTTATTCCTAGGTTAGCGGAGCTCTTTTCCCACTTTTCCATCTTTTCTGGTTTTTTTGCCTCTGGTGCTGCTTTTGTTGTCTCAGGATTTGCAGCTTCTGGCTCTGCAACTTGTGTGTTTTCAGCAGTTGCTTGTGCAGGGGCTGCTTCTTCCGCTGTTTTTTCTATATTAGCAGGAGCTTTTTTTACGCTTTGTTCCAAGATCGCCTGGCATTCGTTCTCAAAAAGGTATTCACCGACCTTAATACCCATTGCGAATATTACGGCACCGCCTATTAAGAACAAAAAGAATATAAAAAGAACTTCTCTTCTACCCATAGCTATCTCCCTGTTTTTAATGCTTGTTTTTGCTCAATTGGGGTATATTATACACAGAAACGTTTAAATTACACTAAATTAGAGAGGTTTTTTGAATGATTATTGTTACTGGAGCAGCGGGCTTTATCGGCAGTGTTTTGGCACAACACCTTAGCAGAAGTGGCAGGCAAGACCTCCTCCTTGTGGACAAATTTACAAAACCAGCAAAGTGGAAAAATCTTATCGGGATGAACTTCACCGACATAATGGATAGGGATACCTTTATCGACCAATTAGAAAAGGGGATGATAAAGAACATCGACCTTGTTTTGCATATGGGCGCTTGTACTGACACCACAGAATTCAATATGGACTACCTTATGGTCCAGAATTACGAATATAGTAAGAGGCTTTGCACTTGGTGTCTAAATAATAACATTAGGTTCATCTATGCTTCTTCTGCAGCCGTCTACGGGGATGGAGCAAAGGGTTTTACTGATAAGGATGATCTTACATTCGAATTATCCCCTCTTAATCCATACGGCTTTTCAAAACTTCTTTTTGATAAGTGGGTCATAAAGAACGGGCATCATAAAAATGTTGTGGGACTTAGGTTCTTTAATGTGTTCGGTCCTAATGAATATCATAAGAGCAAGATGAGTAGCGTTATACATAGGTCTTTTCCTATGGCTAAAAAAGAGGGTGTAATTAAGTTATTCAAATCCTATATCAAAGAAACAGCGAACGGCGATCAAAAGAGAGATTTTATATATGTTAAGGATATAGTTAAGGTCGTGGATTTTTTCATGGGTAAAAAGGACCTCTCTGGTATCTTTAATCTTGGTACGGGTAAGGCCAGAAGTTTTAATGACCTAGCCTCCTCTATTTTAAAGGCGCTGGACAAGAAAGTGGTCATTGAATATTTTGATATGCCCGAAGAGATCAAAGACAAATATCAATATTTTACAGAGGCTGATGACAAAAAATTGCTTTCTGCCGGTTACAATGGCGGGTTCATGGAACTTGAAGAAGCTGTCACAGACTACGTGCAGAACTACTTGTTAAAAGCGAACCCTCATTACTAGTGCTCAACTATAGAGTTCAGATAAAAGGGCAAAGGACTTTGGGGCTTTTTCCAATATATTACTGTTGAAATGTTCAAGACGACAAAGCTTTGTGTCTGCACTGTATGTGCATTCCACTTGAGGTATGAACCCAGTATCTTTGTAAAGCAGTACGCTCAGATCATAGACCTCATCCAGCATGCTACTCTTATCCTCTGCGTTGTTAATTCTTTCTAGGCAGCCAACTACAGCCTCATAATAAGAATTTTTACTGTTGCCACTCTTTTCCATGGGATTTAAGAGCATCGATGCAAGTTCCTGTATATAACTTGCCGTGATGTATCTTTCTACCATGTTCGTTATGCCATCAAAGCGGTGTTTAACACTTTTTATACAGGAGAGGTTAAAGAATGTCTTACCTTGTGATGTGTTCTCTTGTATCTCTGCATCGAAGACCTGAAAATATTCGATACCACCTTTGAACCGTTTAGATAGTCGTTGACCACCAAAAGCAGATGAGCGTACTACGCCCATGTCACTTGTGAGCAAACATAAGTTTATATTTCCATCACCAAAGTTCTTTTTTGTAAGGAGTATTGCTTCTGTTGAGAATGTCTGAGGGTTCATATCCTTTTAATTATATCCACAGCCAAAAGATTAGTCGACATCAAAAGGTATATACAGGTATTTAAAAGAAAAGAGACAGTAGCCGTAAAAGGCATTGTGGCACTAGAAGGTATTCTTCTTATTTTGGTCATCAGCACTGGCATTACAAAGCCGATGTAGGCTGAAACAGGGAACAAAATGGAGACCCCTAGGGCTATCACGCAAGCCATTTTTGGGTTCTGATTGTATAAATAATCAACCCCTCCGGCGATAGAGCCAAAAAGGATACCCATTATTATACTTAGCTTTATCTCTTTATATAGAACCTTGAATTTTGGCTCACCATCCAGCGTACCTATAAAGATGCTTCTTGCTACGGAGGCAGACGTCTGGCTGCTTGAAACAACAGACATGATGGCTATAAGAGGTAACATGGTTAAATAGCTCATGTTCTCTATGTTGGTCGGGATGATCCCCTGCATCGCCGCCGTGGCTGCAATGCCACCTATGAAGCAGAACAGAAGCCACCAGAATCTAGTTTTAAAATATTCCCACACTGATGCTCTTGCCGGATCGTCTATGAGCCTGGCACCTGAATTCCTTAAAAGCTTTTGTGTCGTTTCGTGCTTCATCAGGTCCATGACATCATCAGCAGTGATTATTCCCAGTATTTGTTTGTCCTTGTTGACCACAGGGATCTCTATTAAATGATATTTATTAACGATCCTTAGAACTTCATCACGAGGGATGCGAGACTTTACATAGAATATGCTTTTGTCTGTTATCTTTGATATCTTTGTGTCATCAGGAGCCACTAATATATCGCTGACAGGAACACGCCCTAACAATCTACTTTCTTTGTCCACTATGTAGATATAAATTATCAGCTCAATACCTTTTATCTTCCTCAGTTTTCTTCTTATCTCTTCTACGTCGTTATCGCCAAGAACGGCTACAAAGCCAGGGGTCATTATGCCGCCGGCAGTGTTG
>JBAXXF010000013.1:0-12990 GCA_037128035.1 bacterium
GTGTAAGAGAGTGCCCCCTAGGCTGTATATAGAGTACAGTTGTTTCACTCGTTCATGCCTTTCAAACTCTTGTCGCAAAGCGCGGACAATTTTCCTTTCTTCGACTTGAGACAATCCATGACTCCAGCAGGCGTTGACCCTGCGTTCTTGCAGTATTGAGCGATCTCCACCTGGCAAGCGCGGCCGAATGCGATCGTATCTTTTACTGTTTCCTTGTTTTCCATCCTTGGTCCGCCCATTTTCTCTTCGTATTTCTTGCATGCGGCGGAAAGTCGTTTCTCGTGCTGTTCAAGGCAATCCATCATCGCAACTGTCCCTGGTACCATCTTTTTGCAATACTTCATCATCTCTTTCGAACAGGGGTTTACCTCTTGAGCATTAGCGCCTGTGCAAATGCCAACTAAAAGCAAAAAACTCAGAATGACATTTCTTTTCATATTTTTTTCTCCTTTTTTGTTCTACCACCCTGACTATCAGTGATCACCCAATCGCTCTTTCTGATGAGCCTCGGTTTGGCACCGTTAGAGAGCTTTACAATATAACAACCTTTCGAGACGTACCGGTGGCCAGAGCCCAGCGTGATAGTCCCATAGAGCGGGATCTGACGCGAAGGCATCATGTCGACCGCATCCAGAAAATTGTCCGCCTTGTAATAACTCCTCATATCCATCAGTGCTGCCGTCAATGTCTCAAGGACAACGCCTACCTCTGCCGAGATCTGCTGAGTGTGCCCGACCAAAGGAAGTTCCGAGCGGCTCAGGCTCTCGGGGTCGGGCCTTGGCGTCGAGGTACCCCCCATCGCCACTGGCCTGTAGGCCGAAAACGAGAATGGATATGTGATGAAAGTAAAGTCACGGATCCGATCCTTGATGCGCCAAATGCTGTCACCCATATAGCGTCCAGATATGAAGAGCATATTTGGCTTCAGCGAGGCGTCAGAGAGAGCATTCAGCGTTGCAAGCGCTTTGGGGCCGTCCCAGACTAGGATCACAGTTGGATTCTTTTTTTCCAGGACCTGCGCAAGTTGTTCCGTGCCTAACGTCTCCCCAGTCGCCAGCCTCACCGTAACCTCTGGGCGCATCCCAAGTTCCTTCCACGTCCGCGAAAAGCCTAAAGCCAATGCACGACCCTCGGGCGAAGCCCCGACGAACTGCACAACCGTCATTTCATGCCCCGAGGTCTTCATCACGTTTTTCAGAAAACGTGCGGAGTTCTCACCCTCCTGATCATAGCCTCTAGAAAAATAGATCGTGTGCCAATCAGTGTCAGAGATCACAGGTAGATCGGTGATCGGAAAGAGCGTGGGGATATTATTCTTCTCGGCAAACTCATGGATTGGCCTCCACTCGCCGTTCGCGATCCCTCCGATCAATGCAAAAACGGGGTCTTTTCGGTAATGGGTCTTTAGTTGAGCACCCCAAGTCGAGGAAGGACCCGAGAGTACCCACTTGGAAAGCATCAGACGTCTGTTCGCCAGTTCATTCGAAAAGCGAAGCATGCTCTCCGCCATCCTTCGGGTGGCTCGGTGCTTGTACCGCGGATCCTTGAAGGAATCGACCTGATCATTATTCAGTTTGATGTAGAATTCCATGGGCGCAAGCATTGCCTTGCGATCCGCTGGACTTACGTCGCCCGCTATTATCGTTGCAAAGCGAATTGTTGATTCAGTTACCCCTGGAGCAAACTTCTTTGCGGCATCCGCAGCTTTCTGTTGTGCACACAAGCTCGTCACTGAAAAGACAAGAACTGTAATCAAGACACGGCTAAGTATCGCCAACGGATGCATCACAGCATTTTTTCCAATCGCCTTTGTCATATTATTTATGTTTTTTTGCCAGTTCCTCTTCCGTCATTTTCCAGACCTTGTCGAAGGTCGAAAGCTTTCCTCCATTCTTTTTTATGAAAGCCTTTGCATCCGCTTTACTCGTGAACGCCCACTTGGGCAAAAATGTCATCACACCGTGGACTTTTCCGCCGACTACCCACACGGCCTTTTTCGCATCGATCAGTTCCTTCGTGTTGTAATCCGCTACCTTGATCGCAGTGATCGCCTTGCTAGGATTTTGCTTCGTGTATTCGACGACGCAATGCAAACTGCAGAAGCCCGCCGTTGTTCCATCTGTATGTTCTATCAGCATGCGGCTGTAATCAAAGGTCGTTCTGTCCATGGAGCATTGTAGGCAACGTGCAGGAGCTTCCACGCAAAATGCTTTTGTTGTAACCGTTGTCGCAAGGAGCAACATTAATAATAAAACCATTCCTCTCTTCATAAATTCACCCTCCTCTTTTTTAAACTGATGTTTTTTCGCTGATCCGCCCGTCCGTCACATTGATGATGCGTCCGCCCAACCGCGCTATCGCCGGATTGTGAGTCACCATGATGATAGTCACTCCTGTCTTTTTATTCAAGTCGCTGAGCAGATGTCCAACCTCATCGGAGCGAACAGTATCAAGGTTTCCGGTCGGTTCGTCCGCAAGAAGGATCTCTGGCCGATTGACAAGCGCTCTGGCGATCGCTACTCGCTGCATCTCTCCACCCGAGATCTCAACAGGCAGATGGTCAGCACGATTTGCAATTCCCAGAAGTTCAAGTAATTTATCTACTTCATCCACAACTCCCTTTTTTTTATAGAACACTAGGGGAACAGAGACGTTCTCTCGCACCGTTAGTGTCGGTATCAAATAGAAGTTTTGGAAGATGTAGCCAAAAATATTTCTCCTTATACGTGTTAGCAATCGCTCGGAGAGCGTAATACCTCCGCCGAAGATCTCTTTGTCCGCAAGAGAAAGTGTGCCAGACGTTGGATTATCCAGACAGCCCAAGAGATTGATCAGGGTCGTCTTGCCGGATCCAGATGGACCGACAAATGAAACGAATTCGCCACGCTGCACGTTCAAGCTGACGTTGTCAACTGCATGTATCACTTCGCTCCCGCGGTGATAGATACGTGTTAAGTTCTTCGCCTCAATAAGATATTTACTCATCTTGAAACCTCACTCACTCTTGACCGTTTGAAGTGGACGCACCCGCCCCGCCTTCCATGCAGGAAAGAGCCCGCTCAAAAGACCAACTGCAACTATGACCCCGAACGTTTCTAGTGCGAGGACGACATCGATCGAAACCAGTCCTCCGTTTGGAACATAGGGAAGTATCTGTCTGACAACAAGATCTGTAACACGCGCAAACAACAAGGCAAGCACGATCCCTATGGCACTTCCGCCAGCGCAGAGGATCAGAGTTTCAGTCCAGACAAGACGAAATATATCGCCCGGAAGCGCACCCATCATTTTTAGGATACCTATTTCCTGTTTTCTCTCAATGACAGACATGAGGATGGTATTGGCTACACCCACCATTGCTATAATGATCGCGATGAAGGCAATGGAAAGGACCATCACGCGAGCAGTCGATATAAGTTTCATGATCGTCTGTTTTACTTGAGTGAAACTAACCACCTGCATGTTAGGAAGCTTATAGAGCTTCTCCTCTAGAGCCGCCATGTCGGCGCCTTTTTTGATCTTGATCCCTATCGTAGTTATCTTATCTGTTCCTGCTATCTTCTGCAGCGTCTTCAATGGAACAAAGATCGTACCGTCATCCTGAGAGCCTGTGCGCTCGAGGATCCCCACGACCTTGAGCTCCACGTTCTTTTCGGGAACCAAGATCATATCCCCTACTTCACGCTGTTCAAGCTCAGCCGCCTCAAAGCCCATGACCACTTGAGGAGCATCATCTTCATGGAACCACCCACCGCTCTTGAATTTAAGAAAGGGCTTCATCCCAGGATAGCTCTTTGCTTGGACGCCGTAATATCCAGCGATGCCACCGCTCTCGCCCTTGTTGGGATCGAAGAAAGCCTGCATGAGGATCGGCGTGATAGCTTCGACCTCTGGCTCTTTAGAAATATTTTCCACCATCGATTGTTCAATATAGCGCAACCCTCTACCACCCTGAAGCATCATTGTGGCAGCCTCATACGGGCACCCTTTCGCCATCACCATTACCTGATATCCCATGTTGTCGATGTCGCGGTTAAGCGCCAGCTCGAAGCCTTTATTGAATCCCAAAAGACTCACGAGAACCCACGACGAGAGGATAATACCAATAAGGGTTAGGACCGTGCGCGTTTTTTTTCTGAAAAGATCTTCGTATGCGATATGAAGCCTGCTGATCATTTTTTTGCTCCCGCCGAAAAAACAAACTCGTCCATAAGGATGAGATTTTTCTTAAGCCCGCGCATTATGCCCATGAAGTCGGCTTCAGCCTCTGGAGCCGGATTTACGACCTTTGTGATCCTGCCCTTTCCCTTGCAAGTTGATGCGTCCATGCCGCCGAAATCCTTCACGCTCATTCCGATGAACTGTATTCCAAATGCCGGACTGCGAAATTTCGCGGCCGCCGGCCCTGAAATTTTTTGAATGTAGAAATTCCTGATCGTACCATTCAAATTTTGAATGATGAAAACCTGCGTCCCTCCGTACTGCCCCTTTTGATTAACACCGTGGATATAGCCGAGTTTAGTCGATCCGTTGTATACCTCGTAGATCGTGTATGGAACATCTATAGGCGCAAAGAGGACCTTGGAGTTTCCCCCGAGGCGTTCTTTGATCTTTTTTAGCAATGGCTCGCCTCCAAGCTCGGTAATGGATGCATAGCGCATTTTGTATCCGCTAGATCCCGGGAAAAGCCTTGCTACGTCGCGGACAGGATCGTTCAGATCACAACCGATAGCAGCAAAGGCCTCAGGCAGGCCGAAAAAAAACAAAAAGATCGTAATGACTTTAAAATATTTTTTCATAGATCGAACAAGTATGCTCCGCGAAAAACTGAGTTCCCATTCTTGATGAAGTTAAACCTGAACTCCCAGTCGCCTGGCATGACCAGTTCCACCGGAAGCAAATATGTTCCTTTCGCAGACAATGCAAACTCTCTTTCTCCAGTGCTATGGGCTCCTCTCATCGAAGGCATGTCAACATCACCTTTGATGGTAAGAGAAGTGTCTTTTATCCCATCTTTGCTGAACACCTCAACCTTCATGATCGCAGAACCCATTTTAGGTCGCTGGACAAAACCATAGATGAAATATTTGTTCGGATCTATAGCAATTTTCTTACCTGGTTTGGGCAATTGTTTGTAGTCTGCCCCCACGGCGTAGGCAGCATGGACAGAAAAGAGCATAGAAAAGATAAAGATCCACGTTATTTTTTTCATACCCCCCCAGTGAACTTGACACCCAAAAGCTTTTCAAAGAATGAGCGGGATCTGTTTCCGCTCATTCTTCAGAAAAGCACTAAAATAGAACTGTTATCAATGGCAGCAATACTCGCCCTTTGTTGAGGATTGTTTCTTAATTGTTTTCATATTAATCACCTCCTCCCGTTGTTATGAGTGTAACAGTTAACGGGTTTTTTATCAAGATTCAGAACGCCGTATCTTGCAAAGCATAGAGCTCTGCAGTCTCCCGAACATATGACTCGGTCAGCGCAGCCAATGCAGTCTTCGTGAATTGGTTCTTGCTGTCTTAAAGACCTTAAAATATCAGAACTGAGCCATATATCCGCCAAGTCGGCACCGTGATCTGCAGAACAGCATAAAGATCTATCTTGAAGATTGTTGCAAGGAAAACATTCTCCTATGGAGTTTATATATGCCTCCTGTGTTCCGGCGCCGCAGAACAAAGGGCGGTCTGGCTCGAACTCTACGTCCAAAGGACAGTCGACAACGAACTCCCTTTCCTTTTTTTTCATTCTACGAACTGAATTTAAGATGATCGAGTATTCATCTGCTGTAAATGAATAATTATTTTTGAAAGCTCTCCCGGTTGGGATAGCCGGTGTTATCCGCAATTTATCAATACGCAGTGTGTCAGCAAGATCGAACATAGCCTCTATATCGTCGATATTAGAGTCGTGATATTTATTCCTGGGGAGTACGACCATGTTTATGTCAACTTTTGCGCCCCAGTCTTTAAGCGCAGATATCCCATCGATCGCATTCTTATATGAATCTACAGAAGCCGGTGGGCGTCTCAGCAAAACATCTTTTTTTGGAATTGGACTGGCAAGGGAAACCTGGCAATGAGCTATTCCACTTTTGACCAGTAGCTCGGCGTTTTTCGCCAACTCATAACCGTTCGTAAGAAGCGTAATTTGTTTTGGAAGCCTTCCCAAGATCGACAGTGAGTTGCGATTAATGATAGCAGCCATTTCAACTGTCCGGGAAACATCCGTAAGTGGTTCGCCACCGCTGAAGCACCAATCTAAAAGTCCAAATTTAGATATCAGCGGAAAAACAATATTGTGTTCAAAATGGTCCAGCGAAAATTTTTCACCCTTTCCGGTTTCGTCCGGCAGATAACACCACGGACACCTATAATTGCAATGATCTGTTACTTCTATAACGGGCGTAGGCGGAGTTATTATCCCGGTACCAAAAGTATCGATGGATCGAGCAAGATAACTTGGCTGGAAATTGCACTCTCTCGGCATTTGTTCCTGCTTAACAAAATCGCGAACAGTCCCGATCAATTCGTCATATTCAGCAGTATGCTCGTCTCCTAGTAGAGAAAAATATGCAAGGAGATGTTTTTTGTCAAAGCTCCAGATCCCCTTATAATTGACATCCATTATCGTGAACTGGTCGGAATTGTTTTTAAAAACTACCGGGTACATGAAATCTCCTCATCGCGATATTAGACCAAAAAGGGGTCTGTTTTAATGGGGTAAAGGCCCTAGTGTGCAGGTACAGTACATCGTTGTAGAGCAGTGGACATGTTGATTTATTTTTTGGTGCCCGGAGTGAGACTCGAACTCACACAGCTCGTAAGAACCGAGGGATTTTAAGTCCCTTGCGTCTGCCATTCCGCCATCCGGGCAAAATGATAAGCAAATAGATATATTCCATTAAATAGTTAGTCAAGTCGCAACCTAAGTCCCGCATCAATAGCCGTTGCAAGCTGTTCGGTCCACTCATCAACCTGCTTGTCGCTAGAAAGTGATCTAGCATCCTCTGGGTTCGAGATATAACCCATGAACAGGGCAAGTGCTGGGATATTAGCGGGAAGCGCCAAGGGTTTAAGGAATCGCCTTTCTAGCCTGGATTTGTAAGGCAAGTTGAGCTCTTTTTTTATGGACGATGAAAGACGCCCTTCTATCGCCATGGAATCCTCTGACTTTACCACGTACGTACCCGTATAGGCCTCATAGAATTTAGTATTCATCTTTTCTAATTCAGAGTTCACAGGCTCCGGAGTAAAACCATATACATCCATACCTTTCAAATTCCTTTTGTCGCTATAAGCACAATTAATGGATATGTAGATAGCTGGATTTTTGTCTACAGCGTCTTTTAATCTTCTTTCCAATGGTACATTATAATCATCCATCCTGGTCAGAACGACCTTTATCCCTTTCATCCTTAAGGCCCTTGCAAGCTTGAAGGCTATATGAAGGTTTATATTGGACTCAACAGCGCTGTTAACACCAACGTTACCTGTGTCATCACCGCCGTGCGATGGGTCCAACATAACAAGTGTGAAGGAATCTTGTGTGTTCTGTTTAGATCTTGTGGTCGCTGATGTCTGAGTAGCAGTGGATGGCTTTTCTTTTACATTAGCCATTATCTTCTTTTCTATTATTTTTTTAGGTTCTGGTCCTCTCTTATCGGGAAGCGAATGCATAACAAGCATCAAAATGCCTAAAATAAATATTAAAGGGACTATGAACAGCGCGGCTCGTCTGAGAAAGACAGGCACGCCTAGAACCTCGTCGTAACGGTCAGGTCTTTTGTAATAGGCCTGTTAGCTGATGTTATCAACGCAGTACCATAAGAACCATTAGAATGTATAAGTTTACCCTTAGCTACTATGTACGGATCTATTTCATTACCATTCAAAGGATCTTTTATATTGTAAAAATATACCGCTGTACCAGCTTTTGGGGCCATCTGATTAAGAAAGACAACGCAAACCCTATCCCCCTCACCTGCCATCGGCCTTTCCGTATGTATCTTAAATACTTTTCCTGCCTGCATAGGAGCTGTTGATTCAGCACCGGCAGATGCAAGTTGTATAGGAAGTGCTACCTTTGAACCTCTTTTTACCATGTCATAGGCCTTTATTACCTTTGCTACACATCTTTTTTCCTTGATAGCTTTGTCCACTATTTCCAAAAGACCTGTTATTTTATAGACGCCGATGCTATCTGTATCCAATGTGACATATTGATCGCCGGCATTACATGGTCGAAAAAAAGTAAAATCTATCTCTAACTCATTCCCCACAGAAAAAAGACTTCCACCTTTTCCGGACGCAAGTACCGTCCCAAGGAATTGGGCGCTGTCTGGACCAAGACAGACTATACCACCTGCGTTAGGTGCATCTGTTAGTTCCTGTTGATTGAGCTTATTCAAGGATTCGTATCTTTCTTTATGAAAACCATCCTTGTCGAATTTTGATCTAGGGTTCTCTTTTTCAAGCAGAGCATAATTTCTTATGTTAGGTCTCTTTTTTAGAGGCTGTACAGGCGTATAGTTAGCGGCTGGAGCCTCTATAGGTTCGTTAAGATCTAGTTCTGATTCCACTGGTGCCTGTGTCAACGTAGGGGTTTTTGGAGTCTCTGTTGGTGCCTGTATCTCATCAAGTAATTTATCAAGCTCGTCATCTGTGTTTTCCGCATAAGCATTAACACAAAATAACTGCATAGCGATAAAGATCTGAATTATATATATCACTGCTTACCCCTTATCCTAACAGCATCTAATCCCGCTCTTGAGTTAGGATATTTTGAAATAAGACCATCCAAATATGAAGCCCAATCTTTTTTCTCTCCAAGCATTTTGTAGCTCATCGCGATCCTGAACATTGCACCAGGAGCCTTACTGCCTTCTGGGAATTTTGTAAGTACTTTTAGATATTGATCTATAGCCAGCGTGTATTCGCTTTGCTGATAGTAGCTTTCTCCAAGCCAAAAATATGCGTGATCTGTAAGTATCGTGTTTGGATACTTATCTGTGAAAGCAGAGAATGCGACCAAGGCTTTTGAGTATTCTTTATCCTTGAAAAGTTGGAACGCTGATGAATATTCTGTATACATGTCATCATCTGCAAAGTCTGAACTTTCTCCTGCTGTAGACTCAGCAGTCACTGAAACAAGCGCAGGCTTGCCAGCTGGCGTACCTTTGAACGATGCGACTATCTCTTCCTCTGCCGATATACCTTTTTTTGCTGTCATTTTTTCTAGAGGAGTTTCTGTCACCACTATTTCTTTAACAGGTTTTGCCTTAGCTTTTATAGCTTGCATAACTGGAGGCTGATCATCCTTGAACCTGGCCTTAAGACTTTCCAATTGTTCGCTGAGTACAAATATCCTATTATTAAGGTCCTCTATCTTGGCCTTTAATTCTGGGACCTCTGTTTCTTTTTTTTCTGCAGTATTGGTCGTGCTACATGAATATGTAGAGCATAAGAACACAACTGACATCAGAAGATGACTGAGTTTCACGTAAACTACCCCTCAAGTAAATAATAACACCTGCTTACGGACATAGGCAATGGGAAATAGTAGTAATGTTAAGCTTTGCTTTTGGGATGGAACTGATCATACTCTTCACGCAAGAAATCCGTTCTGACATGCGTATAGACTTCCGTGGTCGTAATACTTGAGTGCCCCAACAATGTTTGGATAGCTCTAAGGTCTGCCCCTCCCTCTAAAAGGTGAGTAGCAAAGCTATGCCTTAATATGTGAGGATACACCGTCTTGCTGAGCTCAGCCTTTTGGGCATACTCCTTTAACTTTAGCCAAACCCCTTGACGTGTAAACGGCTTGCCTCTCCTTGTTATAAAGAGAAATTCTGTCGCTATCAACCTATCCAGAGAGGCTTCAAGATATTTATTGATCCATTCTTTTGCAGAAGAGCCAAGCAGTGTCAGCCTGTCTTTTCCACCCTTACCGCTGTGAACCACCAAAAAGCCTTCTGATATATTAATAGATTCTCTTTTTAAACTTGTTAGTTCACTTACCCTCAAGCCCGACGCATATAAAAGCTCCAGGATAGCCCTATCCCTAACCCCTTCCCATTTAGTGACATCTACGGCGGCAAAGAGCCTGTCAACCTCTTCTACAGTAAGGGCAGAAGGAAGCACTTTTGTGAATTTAGGGGATTTTATATGTACAGAAGGATCGTCGTTTATCACCCCTTCCTGTACCATAAAGTTAAAGAACGTCTTTAGAGAGCTTACGACCCTGGCGATACTTCTTGCATCAAGACCAAGATCATAAAGGGCCACTATGTGATCGTGTATGTTTTGGCGACCTATTCCATTTATGTCTATATTCTTGTCAGGTGAATAGAAGGCAAAGAACCTACTTATATCCCTGAGGTAGGACTCAACAGTGTTTTGGCTAAGTCCCCTTTCCACTTTGAGCTGAGTTGAAAAAAGATCGAGGTATTGATTGTTGTCCATGTGTCGAATAGTTTAACACAAAAAACAGAAAGGGAGAACCGCCCATTGACCTTTGGGCGGTTCTCCCTTTTCTAATTACTATAAAAGAGGGGAGGTAATTAGCTATTTAACCGCTGTAACCGGAGTACTTGATACTGAGAACGGAGTACCATTTGCGAATTTCGTAGATGGTATAGCTGCGTCCTGTATAGTAACTGCGATCACTGTTGAACCTGCAACTGTCCCAGGAGCCGTTGTTAACGATATAGGGAAAGATGGGTTACTTGGATCTACAAACTGTATCTGCATAAGTCCGCCATTTACGACAGGCTTGCCAGTTGATGTAAAACTTAGCCAATATTCTGTATCATCGCCTTCAAAATCCATTATTAAATACAAATATGCTGTTGTGTATGTGCTGTTTATAAGAAGTGATGCACCAAAGTAAGTGATCGGCTTTGCTGCCCATGTTGGATCCATAATACCAGCAAGGTTTATGTTAGCTGCTGCCAACTGTGAGGTAGCTGTAAAATCCTGTGTTGAATAGACATAGTAGCTAGAAGCATCTACGCCTGTCTGTGCTGCTACTTTGGTAGCTGCAAGTTCACCAGATTTTGTTTTCTGGAACCCTGGTCTTGCTTGTGGGCTTGCTCCGCAGGAAACCATCGCAACTATTGATAAAGCTGCTATTACTGTTATTAGAACCTTCTTCATATTATAAATCCTCCCTTTAATCCTTTATATAGTTACATTACGAAGTGGATAGATGCGTTTGGAACTCCGCCCAAACCCTGAACACCACTTGATAGCTTTATATATCCTCTTAGTCTTTGATCTGTACGAAGAGAAGCAGTACCATCCTGATAACCAGGAACCTGAACAGGAACACCTATTGTTAGTGTTATAGCCTGATAAGATGTGCTGAAAAAACCTGTACTTGCTGATGTCGCCTGGCAAGCAAGTGTAAGACCAAGCACTGTAGCTTTTTCTGTAGCATACTGTGGCTGTCCAAGAACACCGCTTATACCCTGTGATGTGCAGCAATATTGAGAACCGTTTAAAGTTAATACAGCTGATCCTGCGAACTGACCGCTTATAACACCACCTACTGTAGTAACGATAAGTTTTACGCTACCTGTAGTGATACCATAAGAATCTTGTATAGGGTCGCTACCATCTGATATCGTTCCATCAAATACGTTAGCACCTGTTGATGTTGCATCGCAGCTCCCGGTCATATAAGAATTAGCCAATGCTGGGCTTATACTCTGTGACTGCTTGCCGCATGCTCCGATAACCAGCATTAATGAGCTGACTATCATTACTCCTTTTAAGTTTTTTAGAACCTTCATTTCTTTTTCCTCCCCTGGAAAAACATAAGTTAACCTTAGTATTGCAACACCCGTGCCAGGCTCAAATTAAAGTATAAAAACCAATAAAATCATTATGTTAGCTAAAACACTCATGCTAAACTGTATGAAAAACAAGCATGTCGCATGTCTATCTTTTATACAATTATACGGGTTGGGCTACGCTTTAGGGTGTGCTTTCTTATACATCTCAGAAAGCTTGTCTACGGTGAGGTGAGTATATCTTTGGGTGGCCGCAATACTAGCGTGTCCCAGCAATTCCTTTACTGTTTTGATACTGGCCCCTGCTTCCAAAAGATGTGTGGCATAGGAATGTCTCATGGTATGGGGGGTTGCCGCCCTTAACAGGCCAGCCTTTACAGAAATAAATTTTGTAAGACGCTGAATAGATCGTACGCCTAGTTCGCCTCCGCTCTTATTGAGAAAGACATTATCAGTAGGTTTATCATCATTAAGGAACTGCCCCCTGATACTAAGATATGACCTTAGTGTATTACAGGCTTCTTCATTGAAGGGTGTTAGGCGCTCCTTTCTTCCTTTACCAAGGACTTTCATTATTCTCTGATCAAGGTCTACATCTGCTATCTTTATCGTTGCCAATTCCGATACTCTAAGACCAGCCCCGTAGAGTAATTCTATTATCGCAAGGTTCCTCTTGCCAATATTAGTTGTGGCATCTATCGCGGACAAAAAAGAGTTCATTTCATCGACGGACAGTGCGAACATCAATTTTTCTGGCGTCTTGGGATGTATTACTCTGCTCAAAACGTTTGAGCTTATATAACCCTGTGCATTAAGGTATTTTAGGAAGGCCCTGATAGAGCTTGTCTTTCTCGCTATGGAACGCTTATCAAGTTTTCCGTACATTGTGGAAAGATATGATCTTATATGCAGATGTGAGATCCCTTGGACCGTTGTTACTCCCTGTTGTTCAATGTTCTGTATAAAATCATCTACGTCGGCGCTATATGCGCTTACGGTATTAGGAGAAAGATTTTCCTCGTGTTTTATGAAAGAGATAAAGTCCTGAAAAATATTTTTAATGTCACTCACTTTCCGATCTTCGCCATCTTCTCCAAAGCCAGACACGATTCATTAACGCCGTTATTGCATGCCTTGTTAAGAAGCTTTCTTGCAGAGCTATAGTTCTTAGCCTTACTGTCCATCATCCCAAGAGC
>JBAXXF010000014.1:0-12604 GCA_037128035.1 bacterium
TCTCCAATCATTGTCATTAATATTAGATATTAGCCTCATCTCAGGGGTGATGCGGAATTTATTGGGCATTTTAGTCACTAGCTCAACGATCTTTTCAGGGAGTATCTTTGTGCTGTTGTCAAAGGTGTAGACGAGTTTGTTGTTCCCTATCTTAACGGAAGTGACTCGAATGGGTTTTAAGGCCTGTTTTATTCTTATTATTGAGATAAGGTTCTTCAATTCTTCTGGAACAGCACCGTACCTATCTTCAAATTCACTATCTATGTCCTTTAGTTGTTCCTCGTTCTGTGCGCCGGATAGTTTCTTGTAGAAGTACAGCCTCTGAGTTATATCTCTTATGTATGTCTCAGGAATGAACGCAGGGACATTGATAGATATCTCAGGGTCTAACTCGTCCGTCTTTTCTTCTCCCTTTATATCCTTAACGGCTTCTTCAAGTAGGTTTATATATTCTTCAAGACCTATATCCTCTATAAAACCACTTTGCGATGATCCCAAAAGTTCACCGGCTCCTCTAAATTCCAGGTCATAGCTTGCAACATGGAAACCAGAACCTAGCTCAGTAAAGGTCTGCAGTGTCTTTATCCTGTCCACCGCGGCTCTGCCGATAGTAAAATGTGAAGGTAAAAGAAGGTAACAGTAAGCTCTTTTGGTAGCTCTACCTACGCGTCCTCTTATCTGGTAAAGTTGAGAAAGTCCGAACATGTCCGCTCTGTTTATGATTATGGTATTTGCGTTAGGTATATCGAGCCCCGATTCAATTATGGTCGTGCAGAGAAGAACGTCGGCCTCTTTGTTATAGAAGACCATCATTTTTTCTTCCAGTTCCTTTTCATTAAGCTGACCATGTGCGGATATTATCCTTGCTTCAGGCACTATCTCCTTTAGTTTTTCGTGCAGTTCAGGAAGGTCTTGCACCCTGTTATGGAGAAAGAACACCTGTCCCCCTCTTCTTATCTCAAAGAGGATAGCTTTCCTTATTAGTTCGTTACTGAACTTAGAGACGAAGGTTTTTATGGGGAGCCTGTTCACCGGAGGGGTCGTTATTACGCTGATATCCTTTAACCCCATAAGGGACATATTAAGGGTCCTTGGTATGGGCGTTGCCGTCATGGTAAGGACATCTACACTGGCCGAGAATTCTTTTATCTTTTCCTTATGCTTAACGCCAAATCGCTGTTCCTCATCTATTACTAAAAGTCCGAGATCGTGAAAGTGTATATCTTTGCTCAGTAGTCTGTGGGTGCCTATTATTATTTCCACATCCCCTTTTTTTAGACGCTCGATTATCTCATATTGTTCTCTGGGTGTTTTAAAACGGTTGAGCATCTCCACTGTTACAGGATAGTTCTGTAATCTTTTTTTGAAGACCTGATAATGTTGAAAGGCCAAGACAGTCGTGGGGACAAGTATAGCTACCTGCTTGCCATCTTTTGCGGCCTTAAAAGCCGCTCTAAGGGCAACTTCTGTCTTACCAAAACCAACGTCACCGCAGATCAACCTGTCCATTGGCTTTGAGCTTTCCATATCGTCTTCAACATCTCGGATGCTTCTCAATTGGTCCGGCGTCTCTTCATATTCAAATTCAGCTTCGAACTTAAGGAGCATTTCATCATTTGGAGAAAAGCTGTAGCCTTTCTGCATGTTCCTTTCTGATTGTAGTTTTAATAATTGGTGGGCTAGGTCCATGGTGGCCTTTTTTACTCTGGATTTTTTCTTATCCCAGGATGTCCCGCCTAATTTATCTACTTTTACACTTGTACCGCCTTGTGCCACATATCGCTGGACTGTGTTCAATCTGTATATTGGTACAAACAGCAGGTCACTGTCAGCATACTCTATCTGAAAAAAATCGTTCTCTATCCCATCTATTGTCATCTTCTTTAAGCCGCGATATATCCCGATGCCATGTTTTAAATGTACGACGTAATCGTTCTCTTTCAATTCCTGGAATACTCCAAGGAACGCGTCTATTGCCTTTGATGGTTTGATGTTCTTTTGCTTTTCTCCGAATATTTCATTCTCTGATATGACAGATATAGGGGGATCGCTAAGGATGAACCCTTCAGTAAGATCAGAGATGATTATCCTGTTAAAGCTCTCTGTGGATGCTTTTCTTGTTACCTCCAATAAGGAGATATCCTCATCTATGGTTATCTTGTCAGTGAACTTGTTCAAGAGAAATAAAAGCCGCTGTGCTTGTGGTAATGTATGACAGGTGTATATTATTGATCTATTGAATTCCTGGTCCGTTCTGTAGTGTCTTTCTATGATGTCTACGAAATCTTTGTTCTCTTTTTTTGCATTACTGATCTCATGTCTCAAGATATTCTGGAACGATGAGCTTTCCTTCAACGATATTACGTTCTGTCCTTTTTCTGCTTCTGTCTCGAACTCTATCGAATAGAATTTTTTTGTTCTTTTCTTTTCTGTAAGCTCTATTAATTCATCTTTTTCAATGAAAAGCTCATTAAGTGGGAACGGGACCAGGTCTTCTTCTACGTCCTGTATCTCGGGGGTGGCATCAGGATTGAAAAGATAATCGTCCACATTTATTATTTCAGGGTCATTTGATAGGTAATCATAGATAGTGGACATCTTGTTGTAAAAAAATGGCAGATAATACTCTATTCCAGGGAAATAAAGATTGTTCTCTGCAAATTCAATGGTCTGTACCCTTAGGTCCTTACGGATACCTTTCCTGTCGCAATAATCCTTTATCCTTTCTTTGAACGTCTTTACGCTTTCACTGGAGAAAGAGATCTCCCTGACCGGTGTTATGTATATTTTGTCTATGATGGTGGTCGACCTTTGTGTGCCTGGGTCGAATAATTTTATTGTTTCAACAATGTCCCCGAACAATTCTATTCTTGCCGGGAATTCCTGGGATGCAGGGTATATATCGACTATATTTCCTCTAATGGAAAAAGTACCAGGGTTGGTAACGATATCTGATCTTTGATAACCTGAAGATACTAGTTTTAGGGCAAGCTCCTTTGTGTCCAATTCGCTTTCCACTGGTATTATATCGCTAAAGTCCGATAGATATTCTATTGGTGGTAAGTACTGCCCGATGGCGGCAACCGATGTTATTATCGTTATGTGCCCTTGATTGTTAAGTGCTCCAAAAAGGGCAAAGAGCCTCTTTGATTGGACCTCCATGCTTGGCGATGTTTGATATTCAGGCTTTGAATCCCACTCAGGGAAAAAGACAAAATTCCCATTAACAGGCCCAAAGGAATTTATAGTATCAAAAAGACGTTGCGCATTTTCTTGTTCTGGTAGAACAACAAGGCGTGTGCCTATTTTCTGATTCTGCAAAAGGTACATTGCCATCACTGGATTTGTGATGGATTTAACGTTGCTGGCTGTGCTTATCTTTGAGAACAAGTTATTCGGCATTCTTTTTCTTAACCCAGACCTCTACCCTGATATCATCTTTTCCTGACACAACAGTATCTGTCTCTTCAGTCATTTCAAATGTATCAAGCCCCTTTATTGTTTCCAGGAGTTGATTTAGGTCTTTTTTATTTATTAGGAAATGGAAGTAGTTGACCTTCCCATCATCGCTCATTATTTCTGCAGCAGTATTGGCCGGTCTTGCATTGAACCCTTTAAGTATCTCGACCAGTTTTTTGCTAGTGCTTTTCCTTTTAGCTGTTTTAGCCGTGAACTTATAGGTCAGCTTTTTTTCTAATTGGGCTTCTGCTTTTACTTGAGCGCTTTGATATGGCATATATGTCGATCTCTTTGGTAGAGCCTTTTTGTGTTTGTTGTCGCTACGATATGATGAAACGACTAGTGATATAACGACCAAGAAAGCTATTATAGCTGGTACCTTTACCATCCAGTTATGTCTTAGGTTATAAATAGTGTTCCTTACGAACGCTATTTTTTCAAGATGGTAGAAAACGTGTTTGTTTATTTGATTATCAAGAGTGGGTTTTTCGACTTTTTCAATAAGCTTATCTATCTCATCGTTCCAGTCATAAAAATTACGGCACATTTGACATTTTGAAAGATGTTTTGTTATTTTACTAGCCTCATCCTTCTTCAGTAGACCTGTGCGATAGGAAGATTCCATATTCTTTGTAAAGAAACACTCTCTTGATTCCTTGATAGGAGGCTTTTTTGCTTCAGGGTGCACGGACCTTATTATTTGTTTTGCTATCTTCACTCTGCTCTTATGAAGCTTGGTCAGGATCGTACCTGATGTCACAGAGAACAGAGTAGCTATCTCTTCTGTTGAAAGCCTGTGTCTCACGTTCAAGCATAATATTATCCTTTCGGATGGATTTATTACCCTGAACGATTCTAATATATCTATTCTTTTAAAATCTTTTGGACTGAACTCTTCAATGCTAACGTCGTTGCCCAAGTCCCTTACGGGTGGCTTGATCTTTTTAGGTATCCCCTTTGATCTTAAAAGAGCCTTTATCGCTCTTAAATAAACGAACAAATAGAGAGGAACTTGTATGTTCTTCTTTTTTAATCCTCTAAAAACGGAAACGAATATTTTGGTAAGCGAAGACTCAATGTTTTCTTTGGAAGGGGATATCCATGAGAACATTACGAGGTCGAGAATGTGTGTCTGGTACTCTTCAACCAGTATAGATAAATTCCTTAGGCGATTTTCCACGCAGGCATCATATCACTTGATTTAAATGTATAAAAGGGTTTAAATACCCATTAACAATGGTAAAGGTATGCGCTTTTTCATTACTTTTGACTTTTTTATACTCCTGCGGGGTAAAGAAACCCCCATTGCCTCCACTAAAAGAGGATCAGAAAATAGAGAGGAGCAAGATAAATGATTAAACTGGAGTTCTTTAAGGTATGTGCCGGTGGGAACGATTTTGTCGTTATAGACAACAGGAAAAAGATATTCAACATAGATCATCAGAACAACCTTGTCGAAATGCTTTGTGCCAGGCACTACGCCATTGGTGCTGACGGGGCCTGCTTTATAGAGGAGTCCGAGTCGGCAGATTATATGGTCCGTTTCTTTTCAGGCGATGGGACAGAGTCTGATTTTAGCGTGAACGGTGCTCGCTGTGCTATAAGGGTCGCCAGTGAAAAGGAAATAGCAGGCAACAAACAGTCTATAGAGACTCGGGCAGGTGTCGTTAACTGCGAGGTCTCCGAAGAATTGGTTAGCGTAGGGATGCCAGAGCTAAAAAAACTAGATATAAAGCATGAACTAGAGATACCTCATAATTTTGAGAGCAGATTGGTCGAAGTAAGTTATGTTGATTTTGGGTTCACACATCTTGTCCTTAAAGTAGAAAAAGTGGCAACCTTCGACGTAAAAAGCGTAGGAACACTTTTGAGCAACCATATTAAGTATCAGCCGAACGGCATAGATATAACTTTTTACGACCTCATAGACAGCCACAATGTTGACCTTTCTACATATGAGATAGGAACGGGTGGACTTGTCAATTCCAGCGGCAATGGAGTCGCAGCGGTCTTTGCTGTGGCCGACGCAAAAAAAGAGATAAATGCACCAATGATAGCACATGCCTGGGGTGGATTGATGAAGGTCTCCAGAAAGGGCACGTCCATAGTTGTAGAGGGTGAGGCTAGGGTCGCTTATACCGGCTTTCTTACAGCTGAGATGCTGAATTTTGATATAGAAAAGGCCAGAAAAAGATATACAGCCTTGTAAATATGACAACAAAAAAAGTTTTTGTTTCCCTGGGTTCCAATTTAGGCGATAAAAAGTCCAACATCTATTCCGCTATAGACCATATCTCACAGCTAGCTGGGGTGAAGATATTGGGCAAGTCTACTCTAATGAGAACATCCCCCATAGGTGTGCAAGGCCAGGAAGAATATCTTAATCAAGTGATCCTAATATCGACAGATATACCGCCCTTGTCCCTGCTCTCTGAATTTAAAAAGATAGAACAGCTTTTGGGTAGAAAAAAAAGGGCCAAATGGGCCGAGAGGGAAATAGATATAGATATCGTTGTTTACGAGGGTGTAGAAATGAGAACTAGTGATCTGAACATCCCTCATATTGAATTACCTAACAGGCTTTTTCTCTTGAAAGGCTGCACGGAACTGGGGCCTGACTATGTTGTAGAAGGCCATGGGATCACTATGAAAGAGCTTTATTTTAACAATATTGATAGGTTAAAAGATCAGGCTGTATATTCTGTGTTAACATCTTGACATAGGCTCTATTTTTGAGCGAGAATGTGCCCTATCAATCACGGAGGTATAAAGAAATGGCAGGTGTGAATAAGGTTATCATAGTTGGAAGACTAGGAAAGGACCCTGAAGTGCGTTATACCCCAAATGGACAAGCTGTGGCTAACTTCACAGTAGCTACAAGCGAGAATTGGACCGATAAAACTAGTGGTCAGAAACAGGAAAAGACAGAATGGCACCGCATAGTAGTATGGGGCCGCCTTGCTGAACTTTGCAGAGATTACCTAAAAAAAGGTCGTCAGGTATATGTTGATGGAAGACTACAGACAAGAAGCTGGGACGACAAAGATGGCGTTAAAAAATATACTACAGAGATAATCGCATCAAGCATTCAATTCCTTGGAACTTCTCCTGATAAAGTTGAATCTACAGAGGGTGTTGACTATGTTCAACCAGAATCTAGCACAGCTAACTTTGATTCAGGAATGGGATCAGGTTCAGGTTCAGGAACGACCCATATAACGGACGACGAGATACCTTTCTAAGGTTTATTTTTCTTTATTAACAGCCTCAAGCAGTGAAGTGGAGAGCCTTAGCGCTTTTACTACTCTCTCTGCCTTTTCTTCACTTTCCTTAGCCTCTTCCTGGAGAGTAGCTATCTTGTCCTTCATGTTGTCTATCTCAAATTCCAAGTTATCTATTTGCTGTTTCAACTGAAGGATCTTGTGGTCCTTTGCGGAAAGTAGCGTCTCACTATCATGTTTCATTAGTTCAAGTTTGTTCGCTAGTTCTTTTTCCCTTGTTCTTATCTTCCTTATGTCACGTCTTACCTTGGCCTTTATCTCTTCATGGAGTTTAGCAAGGTTGCGGTACTTTTCCTCAATTATAGTAGCTTTATTAAGCTGTGCCTCAAAGTTAACCTTTACGTTGGACTCTGCGTTGCTCAATTCTGATTTAAGTTTCCTGTTATCAGCCTCTGCTTCTCCAAGTCTTGATCTATATTCATCTATCTCAGCTCTTTGGGAATCTATGGTGTTCCTTTGCTGCCTGCTCTCTTCTTCCAATTTCATCATCTTCTGTTCAAGCTCTTCTATTTTGTTTACATATTTATTGCTAGACCAGGAGTCTGAGTATTCGTCCCTAGCTGTTGTTTGTGGTGCGATATCCTGAGGTGTAACAAAATCCTGTGTTATATCCTTGAACCCTTCTTCCTCTATCTCTTCACTAACGGTGAAGGCTTCTCTTGGTATAGGAGGAGGTGTCTCTTCCATAGGGATTATTGGCGCTTTGGCCACGGAATCCTCAGTGGAAGTGATGACAGGTATCTTATGTTCCAAGCCGGTTATGTCATCTTTATCAATTGCGTTAAAAGAAGGTGGGGCTTTTGGAGAAGGCTTTGCTGGCTCTTCTTCAACAGGCCTCATCGTGATCTTGGAATGGGTCTTTTCCGCCATTTCAAGCTCGCCCAGAATGTCTTTAATAGTTCGTCTTTTTCCATTAGTCATGGTCATGCTTCCTTGTAAAAACACCTATCGGAAGGATGGAACTAAAACTTTAATTATTTTTTACGAAAAGAACTCTTGGCTTCCCGGCCATATCTAGAAGGACTTTTGGGTCAGGCCAGCCAGCAGAGCTGAAAAGTTTTAGTACATCCTCTGCTTGATTATAACCTATTTCTAGAAATAAAGGTGCATTAGGTTTTAGATATTTTTTGGCCTGTAAAGCGAACATTTCATGGAATATAAGCCCGGATTCCCCTGCCTTTAAGGCCTCTATAGGCTCAAACAGGGTTATCTGTATGGACATGTTCTTAAGGTCTTCCGCCGGTATATATGGAGGATTTGAGACTATTGCATCGAACTTTTCATCGTTACCTATGTCGTTGAACATATCAGAAACCACGACATCTGCCCTTTTTTCTAGGCCTAGATTGGAGAGGTTCTTTTTTGTGTATTCGATCGGCTTTTGATATTTATCCATGAATTTTACAGAGCTGTTCGGGAAGACATTCAAAAGGCCTATACCAATACATCCTGAGCCACAGCACATATCTAGAAAACGATATTCTCCCTTTGTGTCATTGAAATGTTTTTTTACTTCAGTAATAAGGGACTCGGTATCCTGTCTTGGAACTAGGACTCCTTCACCGACCATTATTGGAAGGGACCAAAATTCCGTCTCGCCAGTTATATATTGCACGGGTTCCAGTGTTAATCTTCTCTCAAGCCATGATTGATACATCTTTACCTGTTCTGGTTTTAGCTCAAGAGTGGAATTGAATTTTATGTGAGGGATGCTCATCTTTAACAGGCTTGAAAGTAGAAAATATACATTACTGTTCACTTCTCTTTCTATCTCTGAGTCTGTTCTTGCTTGTGGGTCTGTTTCAAAAAGAGAGGACAAGGTGTTCTTACCAAACTCTACAGCCTCTGCTATTTTCATCTTGTTGTACCACTCTTTAGTGCTTCGGACTGATAATGTGTTATCAAGCCTGACAACATGTCATCGATGTCACCATCCATGAAGGATTCAAGTTTATATATGGTCAAGCCTATCCTGTGGTCCGTTATCCTTCCCTGAGGGAAATTATATGTTCTTATTCTTTCTGATCTATCTCCAGAACCTACCATTTGTTTTCTTTCACTTGCTCTTGAACTGTCTGCTGCCGACTGCATCTTTTCATATATCCTTGCTTGCAAGACCTTCATGGCCTTGGCCTTGTTCTTGTGCTGGCTTCTTTCATCCTGGCACGTAACGACAGTCCCTGTAGGTACATGGGTTATTCTTACAGCAGAGTCCGTTGTGTTTACATGCTGTCCACCAGCACCACCCGCTCTGTAAACGTCTATGATCAGATCACCCGGATTTATATTAACTTCAACATCTTCGGCTTCAGGTAGTATAACGACAGTGGCTGCGGATGTATGTATACGTCCGCTGGCTTCCGTTTCTGGGACCCTTTGTACCCTGTGCGCTCCACCCTCATATTTTAATTTGCTGTAGACTTGCTTGCCTTTGATCAGTGCTATTACTTCTTTGTAGCCGCCAATGCCGATAGGGCTTGAGCTCAATGTTTCTATCTTCCATCCCTTTCTTTCTGCATAGCGTGAGTACATTCTGAAAAGATCAGCCGCGAACAAGGCTGCTTCATCTCCGCCTGTGCCGGCCCTTATCTCTATTATGATATCTTTATCGTCGTTAGGGTCTTTTGGTATTAAGAGGACTTTTATCTCCTCTTCCAATTTTGTCTTTTGTTCCCTTAATCTAGGGAGTTCTTCCTTAACTAGTTCTTTTAGCTCTTCGTCATTACTGTTAAGGATCTCAGTGCTCTCATCTATATCCTTGCAGACCTTTTTATATATGGAATATTTTTCTACGATAGGCGCCATCTGGGAGTGTTCTTTGTTGTATTCGACAAGCTTCGTCCTGTCGAGCAATGTCGATTGGTCGATGAGCAATCTTTCGAGCTCATGAAAACGCTCTACTACACTTTCCAGTTTACTAAACATAATTTATTGTTTGTACGACGTAAAAAAAAGTTACTTCTTAGTAGAAGTTGTTTTCTTGGCGGTAGTCGTTGTACCTGTTGTGCCAGTTATGCCAGCTGTGCCTGCTCCCGCTCCTCTTCCAAATTTCTTATTGAATTTTTCAACACGGCCAGCGCTGTCCATAAGCTTCTGTTTTCCTGTGAAGAAAGGATGGCAATTTGAACAGATTTCTGTCCTTATCTCAGGTCCAACTGTTGAACGGGTCTCAAATTCGTTCCCGCACGCACAGAACACTTTTACTTTTTCGTACTTTGGATGGATCTTTTCTTTCATTTCTATATCTCCTATAAATCAAAATCCGGTAATAACTACTATAAATCGCCTCGGATTTCAAGGGAAAGTCGGTCCTCCTTTAGACGCAAGCTAATACCAAGGGTTGATTTTTGTTCCGTTCCAATATACAAGGGTAGAGATTCTAGTGGTAAATCAATATCTTAATTGAAAGGGGATAGCGATGGAACATCTTGATATTTATGGACAATTACGAGAAAAGACAAAAAAAGCAAGCCTTGGTGGAGGGGAAGAGAAAATAGCCAGCCGCCACGCTAAAGGCTTAATGACAGCGCGTGAACGACTTGAGTATTTTCTTGATGAAGGGACTTTTCAGGAAGTAGACAGATTTGTCCTGCATCGTTGCAATGATTTCGATCTTGATAAGACCAGGATACCCGGGGATGCTGTTGTTACCGGCTACGGAAAAGTGGACGGTCGTTCTGTTTATGTTTTTGCCCAGGACTTTACGGTTCTTGGTGGCTCTCTTAGCAAAGTCTGCTCTGAAAAAATATGCAAGGTAATGGATATGGCTCTTGCCCACGGTTGTCCGGTAATAGGGCTTAATGACTCCGGTGGTGCAAGGATACAAGAAGGCATAGATTCTCTTGCTGGGTATGGCGAGATCTTCTGGAGGAACACAAAATCCAGCGGGGTTATTCCTCAGATAACCGCTATCCTTGGGCCATGTGCAGGCGGCGCAGTATATTCACCTGCGATAACAGATTTTATTTTCATGACAAAAACCAATAGCTACATGTTCATTACGGGCCCGGAAGTAATTAAAGCGGTCACCATGGAAGAAGTTACCATGGATGATCTTGGTGGTGCTTCAGCGCATACGGCAAAATCAGGTGTTGTTCACTTTGTTGCAGATGATGAAAAGAAATGTCTCCTTATGATAAGGGAGCTCTTAAGCTTTTTACCTTTGAACAACAGGGAGAACCCTCCGATCTATAAAACCTCAGATCCAATAGGAAGAAAGGATATGTCACTCAGGGACCTTATCCCTCTGAATTCCAAACTTCCTTATGATATGAAAAATATAATAACAGCAGTTGTTGATGATAATTATTTCTTTGAGGTCCAAAGCAACTTTGCGCAGAACATCCTGATCGGCTTTGCGCGCATAGGTGGAAAGCCTATAGGCGTAGTAGCTAATCAACCTAACTACTTGGCTGGATGTATCGATATTGATGCCTCATTTAAGGCCTCAAGGTTCGTAAGGTTCTGTGATGCTTTCAACATTCCCTTGGTCAGCTTTGTAGATGTACCAGGATTCCTTCCTGGCACGGACCAGGAATATTCCGGCATAATCAAGCATGGCGCAAAACTTATGTATGCGTATGCAGAAGCCACAGTCCCAAAGATCACTTTGATAACAAGAAAGGCTTACGGCGGCGCTTACATAGTAATGTCCTCAAAACATTTAAGGTCAGATTTCAATTTTGCATATCCTAATGCAGAGATCGCAGTAATGGGCAGCGAAGGTGCTGTTAACATCCTGTATAGGAATGAAATGAAAAAGGCCACGAACCCTGAAGAGACTAGAAAAGAAAAGCTGGATGAGTATAACGAGAAATTCGCTAACCCATACGTAGCGGCCGCAAATGGTTATATAGATGAGGTCATTCTTCCTGAGGACACAAGGTACAAGATAGCTACAGCTATAGATTTTGCATACAACAAGCGAGAAGTTACACCACCTAGGAAGCACGGGAATATTCCTCTATAAGGAGCATGGATAAAGATGTTTAAAAGAGTATTAATAGCCAACAGGGGTGAGATAGCCAACAGGATAATCTCTACTTGCCTTGACCTTGGAATAGAGACTGTCGCCATATATTCTGATGAAGATAGATCACTACATTATCTGAACAGGGCCGATAATGCATATAGGGTTGGTCCTGGGCCTGTATCTTTGAGTTATAAGAACAAGGATGCCATCATTGCCATCGCAAAAATGGCTGAAGTGGATTGTATACACGCTGGTTATGGTTTTCTTTCTGAAGACGCTGACTTTGCAAAGATGTGCAAGGACAACAACATAGAGTTCATCGGTTCCAATTATGATGTATTGAAGAAAGCAGAAAATAAATTGAACATGAGAGCATTATCCAGGAAGCTGGGGATAAAGACGGTGCAGTGTTCAGAAGAACCCGTTAAGGATATGGCCTCGGCCAAAAAGATAGCAAAAGAAATGGGCTACCCTGTAATGCTGAAGCCTGTATCAGGTTCTCATGCAAGAGGTATAAGAAGGGTCGAGTCAGAGGATGCGATAGACAAGGCATTCGTGGCGACCAAAATAGAGGCTGGGGTCACACAAGCTGATGACTCTTTGCTGATGGAAAAAGTGGTTTTGAACGCAAAACACATAGAGGTCTCTGTCCTAAGGGATAAAGGGGGGAGGATACTTACTCTCCCAGAATTGGATTGCTCCATACAGAGAAGATATTTAAAAATAGTTGCAGAGACACCTGCACCTGGCATAGACGACAAGACCAGAAAAATAATAAAGGATGCTGCTGCAAAACTTGCCGAAGGGATCAACCTTGTTGGTCTTGCAAGCTTTGAATTCCTTGTGAACAAAGATGGCGTTTTCTTTTTAGAAGTTAATCCTCGTCTTACAG
>JBAXXF010000015.1:0-12370 GCA_037128035.1 bacterium
TTAATATAACTAAGCAGATTCTCGACGGCTATCCTTTCCTGTGCCATCGAATCCCTATGTCTTACAGTGACTTTCTTATCCTCAAGTGACTCAAAGTCTACGGTCACGCAGAACGGTGTCCCTATTTCATCCTGGCGGCGATAACGCTTGCCTATGGAACCAGTTACGTCGTACTGCATCGCATAGTTAGTATGCTTTTTGAACATATCGTAGATCTCTCTTGCATAGTTATCTATTGGTTCTTTCTTCATCAAAGGAAGCATCGCCAGTTTAACAGGAGCTATCTTATTATGGAAGCTCATCACTATCCTTTCATTTTCTGGATCTTCTCTGTATGCGTCAGCGAGCGTAACAAGAAGGAACCTGTCGCAACCTGCTGATGTTTCTATTATGTACGGAGTATATTTTTCATTTGTTATGTCATCACGATATTGAAGGTTCTTACCTGAGAACTTCATGTGTCTTCCAAGGTCAAAGTCCGTCCTGTCATGCACACCCTCTATTTCCTGCCAGCCAATAGGAAATTCATATTGAATATCAAAAGCCTGTTTTGCATAGTGAGCAAGTTCACCCTCGCCGTGCTGATGGAACTGTAATTTAGAAGGAGTGATGCCAAGGTCTTTGTAGAACTTCATCCTGACCTCTTTCCAGTAATCCATCCATTTGTCGTCTTCGCCAGGTTTAACAAAGAACTGCATTTCCATCTGTTCGAACTCTCTGGTACGGAAAATAAAGTTACCTGGAGTTATCTCATTCCTGAACGCCTTACCTATTTGAGCTATACCAAAAGGTAATCTCAGCCTCATAGATTGCTGAACGTTCAGAAAGTTAACGTATATACCCTGAGCTGTTTCTGGACGTATGTAAACTATTGAGGCTTCATCTTCAACTGGCCCCATATATGTCTTGAACATCAGATTGAAGAGCCTTGCTTCTGTAAGTTCGCCGCCGCAGTTAGGACATTTCTTCTTGTCCTGTATCATATCTTCTCTAAAACGCTGTTTGCACTTTTTGCAGTCGACCAATGGGTCTGTAAAGTTCTCTATGTGTCCACTTGCTTCCCAAACTTTTGGGTGCATTAATATTGATGCATCTAGACCGACGATATCGTCCCTTCTGGTCATTGCATTCCACCAGACGTCTTTTATATTTCTCTTAAGTTCGGCGCCCAGTGGGCCGTAATCCCAGCAGCTATTCAGACCGCCATAGACCTCTGAACTCTGGAAAACAAAGCCTCTTCTCTTGCATAATGACACCAATTTGCCAAGATCATCAACAGCCATTAAAATCCTCCACAAACCCGCGTAGCTAGGCCTTTTTAGAGGGATTTAAGTTTGAAAACAATCAATAGTCAAGAAGGAAAGGAGCCACCCTAAAGTAAAATGTCACTTTGCGTCTAAAAGGGCAACGAACCCCGTGGATCACTTATGTAATTCTTTTACAAAATCAAATTGTTTGAGCTTTTCTTTCAAAGCCACACTTGCCTTAAATTCAACATCCACCTTCGTGCTTTTCGCCACTTCCAGTATTATGTCCGAAAGCCCTGACATGAAGCTAATATATGAGTTCTCAAACCCTTGTTGTCCCCTAATGATCCCAATATAAGTGGCTGTTTCTGGCTTAACAAAAAACGCCAACGCTTTTCTATAATCTGCTGAGCCAGAGTCTTTTTGTAGGTCCTGCACCAGTTGCTCAGTGACAAGATCTACAGCTATTTGGTCTGCCGTATTTTCAGGTATAAGAGAGCTATATTGTGAGCGTATTGCGTCCATGGCTTCTTTCTTGGCTTCCCCTTGGACGAGCGCTGCTTTCGCTTTTTCTATTTCCTTTAGAATGGCATTTGCACCTGTGGCGTAATCCTCTATGTTTTCTTTAAAATAATCACTGTCCATAATGCCACTCATAAGCTCTTCTGCTCTTAACAATTGCTTTACCGTTAAAGCATCAAATGATCCAAGGCCTCCATCGCCAATAAACAGCTCCAAATCTCCAAATTCTATACCTTCCTTACTTTGTAATTTAGCCTCTAATAGCGCTACATATTCTTCCCATATCTCGTCTTTGAGCGCTTCTACTTTTTTCAATACTGCTTCATCAATGCCGGGCATATTTTTCGCATGAGCCCATAACCCTCTAATATCGCTCATTAATTCGCCCTTATAGCCATCACCCATTTTAGCAAATTTAAATTTTTCTTTAATTGCTTTTATTAGCGATACGATCTGCTTAATTTCCTCTGAAGATTCTGATGAGATGATCATCATAGCCAGATCATGCCTGTCATGGTCCGAGAAATCGGAGTAAAAAAGGTTTTGTAGATCTGCTCTTGTAAGGCCTGTTTGGCCAAGCTGAGGCACCTTTGCCATATAACGAGAAAGCAGTTTGGATTGTGCTTCCCTTGCATTATCATGTTTTATGCCAAGGAGCCTGTCATAATCCTCAACCTGCGCATAAGACATCTGCGCATAGCCTAAACATAAAATTATTAAGATCATTTTTTTCACGACATTCCTCCAAATTTACACACACGGGAGCAGTAATTATACCAAAGCCAGAGTTATTGCCACCACTATTAGCGATACTGGACGTAAAAAAATAGGCTTTGGTTTCCCAAAGCCTATTTTTCTTTATAATAAAGTCTGCTTAATTTAGATGTTCAACATCTTCTTAAGGATCTCTTCTCTGCTATATCTAGCTGCATATCTGTCTTCTTTGCTATCATTAAGATACTGTTTTGAGCATGTAACTGCGTCAGCAGGGCCTGCGCTGTTGCTGTGACATTTAGCTTTAAGGTATGCGTCATAAGCACTTAGAACAGCTTCCTGTCCTGTATAGCCAGCTATCTGCTGCATATTCTTTGCTGTATTAACGTTTGTCTGTCCTTCTATCTGAACTTCCTGTTTTGTATAAGGATCAAGGACCTGAGGGTTCTTGATAAGGTACTGAGCTCTATACATAGCCATAGCATCAGTATACTGCTGTTCATACTGAGGAGCCATTGCAACAGGCTTAGTGTTTGCTGCTGATGCATCAGTAACCTTCTTAAGGTATGCTTTTGTTATCTCTGAGTATTTAGTTGGGTCGCCGGCTGCAAGTTCTTTTGCAACTAGCTTCTGGATCATAACCTGCTGAGCAAGTGTAATCTGGTACTGAGCGGCCTGAGCTGCCAAAGCCTGTTCTTCAGCGGCTCTATTTTCTGCATATGCTCCATAAGAGCCGTAACCCTGTGCAAACACGCTAGCACTTACGAATCCAAGTGCAATTGCGATCACTATTAATTTCTTCATAATAACTACCCCTCCTGAAAGGTCTCTTTTATACCTTTTTAGATGCAATGGCTGTGCCAACTGCAAATAAAGAATAAAACCTTTTTATTTCAATTAGTTAGTCATAAGGGTGCCATTTGCATAGACCAAAAAGAATACACTATAAGCCCAACGGCTGTTTAATTTTTATACATGCAGACGAATATCTGGCTGGGAGAGCCTGAAGACAGTGGGCTCTGGTCAAAATCGCCAAAAGACTCCTGGATGTGAAAGCCATTTGAGTAAAGTATTTCTTCAAGTTCCTGTGTAAAGAACATCCTATGTCTTAGACTAAGCTCAAATAACTCTGTATTCTCCAAAGAATAACTCAGAACGTAGTTGGCTATCTGAGTGACAGGGTCATAGTCTATACTATCCTCTATCACCATTAGTCTCCCCAACTCATCGTGGAAAGAGTCATAAAGGGCCCAGTCAGAGGAGTTCCTAGAAAGTTCATAAAGGTCCGGATTGATAACATCAAAGATAAATAGGCCGTTGTCCTCTATATGTTCCTTTAAGCAAAAAAAGAACTGGTTGATGGATTTGAGATCATAGAGATGCTGAAGGGCATTGAAAGGCATTATCACCGTCTGGAATTTTTTGCCTAGATCAAAGTCAGTAAAGTCAGCCCTTATGAATTCCAATCTTTCTTTAAGCTCGCTGTTTGCAAGCAATTTCTCTTTGGCCCTTTTTAGCATTTCAGCTGAAGAATCTATGCCAGTAACGTGAAGACCTTTCTGCGCTATCGGTATGCTTATCCTTCCTGTTCCACAGCCAAGTTCGAGAACGTCGGTATTAGCGGAAACACAACGTTGGACATAGAAATCTATATCGTTGGTCCTGGACCTATAGTCTACGTCGTATCTTGCTCCGTCGTCGTAGTAATTTATCCTTGGGTAGTTCATTTTTTGGCTTTGCTTGTAAAAGCAAGTTTAAAGGATGTCGCCATGCCGCCGCCGGCCTCTATGACAAGAGGTACCCCCCAAACAAGGGATGTTCCCTGAAAGACCTTTTCTCCGCCGTTCTCACCAACAGAGATCGTCTCTATCGGATATCTGAAAAGTTTAGCAGTCATATCGCTGGCATAGTGCAAGGAATATCCCCAATACTCATCAATAAGGGTTATCTTTTTTGCATCGCAGACGCCAACGGAAGCCAGATTATGATCTTTTGGTTTTACACCGTCTATTGTCAAATAACGTTGAGGATCATGGCCAGAGAGAAGGTTTATGTTGGATTCAATAAGTAGCATGAACTCTATATCGTAGTCCTCTGACTCGTTCATTATGCCCAGCGTCATATCAAAGCCGGTGCTGTTGAAATCGTATATCTTCTCAAATCGTATCGGGATACTTACATCACCTAGCTTTATCTTAGAGAGCCTTTTAAGCTTAAAGCTCTCCTCCTCTACCTGCGCTATCTCGTAAGTCTCTGATGAACTTTTGCATAGTTCCTGATAGCGTTGCAACCTGAGGTCATCAAAACTTGTATCCAAAGGAACAATGTGCTCCATGAACACATTCCTTCTGTATCTGTCATAGGCAAAACCGTTGAACGCATCGTCCTGGATATATATATCAGCCTCATGTATAGACACTGCCTGCTTAGGGTCCTTTGGCTTTTCGCTCATCTTCTTCATTCTTGAATGATAAGCTTCTTTTCTTCTACCAAGCGTGTTCACGACGTTTATATCAGCTGTCCTGTAATCAATTTCAACTACACTGCCACCCTGCTTTGGGTCAATAAGTGCAGAATAGACAGGATTTGAAAAACAGAGCTCATCGTTACCATCAAGATCTATATCTGTTCGTCTAACACATGCCTTTGTTTTTAATTCCTTATCCAGTTTTTTTTCTGCGCTTATCAGATTTTGCCACAATCCATGTCGTAGGTGGTTAAGATAAACACCTCCAAAGAGGCCATGCCAATATGCGCAGTTACACTGCGACTTGTAGAGGCTAGCTGTGATCTGCTCAACAGCAGTTTTAGATAGCTTCTTTTTATTATCACTTAAGCGCTGACTTACGCCTATCATTCTTTTGTGGATATGATTGGATTCGGGATATTTTACTAAAAAGTTATCCCAGAAGCCGCCCTTAACGAATTTTACAAGGTCTTTGATCTCACAATCGCCCTCTACGGCATGTTTAAGTTTTTCATATTCAATTATGGAATTTGCCGGCATCGCCCACTCAAGCATCTCTGCATAGCTTGCCGTTGGAAGATACATAAGCCCTTCTGATTTGGTGGTGTTATAGCTTTCGCTAAGCGTTGTTGTTTGCACTATCTAAGCATTTGACTCAATGGCTGAAAAAAATCTATCAAGCCACTTTTCCTCTATTACCGATCTATAAGTGTCCGGCCACACGCCAAATTTTTCGCCGTCATCACCGTAGGTTATACAAAGAGGCTGAGAAGAGTTCTTTTCTATCTCTGCAAGATACTCTATTGTCTTATGCGGTTCTTGGTACGGTATCCTATATCTTAGTCCCTTGTCCGACGGAAAAACGGCAACACGCTTGCCCTGTCTTTCTGTATAGTAATGACCTGTAAGAGGTGCTTTCTTGTCCAGACCGGCGCTAAAAAAGTGTTCATCGTCCAATATTACATATTCAACGCCTGCATCATTCAAAAGCACAGGCAGCGATGGTTCCCATATCCTTTCTGCCACCCACATCCCTTTGGGTTTTACGCCCGTAATAGAGACCCATTTATCCTGCATCATCTTTATCTGCCCTATAGCATCTTCTGTTCTCAATACGGCTATTATGGGTTCGTAGTATGCTCCGCCAACGATCTCTATTTGACCCTTTTTCACCAACCTTACTATCTGGTCCATGTGGTTAGGCTGTCTGTCTACAAGCCAATCAAGCAGTGGGCCACTGATATGCAGGCTTATCTTTATCCTGGGATGAGCCTCCAGTATGTCTATTATGTGCCTATAGCACCTATCGTACGCCCACTCAAAGACGTGGTTAAAATTACCTATGGGCTGATGGTCATGAATAACGAGATTAAGTTTCATGGTCCTAGATATAAATATAACTTTCTAAACAGACAAGACAAATCTAACTTTTAAATGTAAAATCGTCCTTCAATAAGAACGGAGGTACCTTTAATGCGTTTTATAACAATATCCATTTTTGTTTCCCTGCTTTGTATAAATGCCTTTGGCGCTAAAGCCACAAAGGGAGGGAACATCAACATAATCTACACCAATGATGTAGAAGGCAGCGTAGATACATGCGGCTGTGCAATGGACCCAGGAGGCGGTGCTGTCCGCAGAGTGAACTGGTACAAGATGAACGCTCTTTCTCCCCTGGACACGGTCTATATAAATGGTGGCAATACGCTTTTCACTCATACTGATTACATGGACTACGAGGTAAAATACCTTAAAGTTGGAGCACAGATACTTGCAGATTCTATGAGCATGATGAACATTGATGCTTATACACCTGGCGAACAGGACCTAAAACTGGGTTTAGATTTTTTCTTGTCTGCCTCTAAAAAACTGCCGGTACTTATAACTAACTCTGGGAGCGATAAATTCAAAAAAGAGATAATAATAAATAAGGGCGGCTTGAAAATAGGGATAATCGGCATACTTTCTGAAAAATTATTATCAAAAGAACTAGCAACAGTTCTTGATATAAAAGATGCTGTAGCATCATTAAAAGCCGAACTGCCAAAACTTAAAAAAGAAACTGATCTAGTTATCTTGATAGTTCATACGGATGATAACGAGATAAAAACGATACTCAAAAATACTAGAGGGGTAGATGTTATCCTTTCTACTGGCGTAAATGAAGAGCTTACACGTCCAATGATAGCCAACAATTCTATCGTAGTCAGAACACTCCCTGGTGGGGACAGCGTAGGACTACTCAAATATGAGCACAAGAATGGCGCTAAAAAAGTGGATGTAGGTTTTAACAACTCATTAATAGCAAAGTCGGGACAGCTTGAACTTATAATCAAGACGATAGATGATAAGAAAACCATTTCTAATCTTGAAAAGGAAAGATCGAAGCTGGAAGACTTGCTAGTAAAGACAGATGATAGCTCTTCAAAGTTCGAGAACAGGATAGATTTTCTTGGAAAGATGTACGCAGGCAAGAACGGCTTGGATGCAAGGGTCAAAAAATATGAGGCGCTAAGGAAAACCTCAGCGCCCCGTTTTAAGTAATATTATAACTTAATTACTGTTCTATAAAAGTTGGTATACCAGAATACAAGTCAGCATCTTTGAACAATTCGCCTTTTGCGCCGTTAGAATGTATACCTTTTGGAAGCTTACTTGGTATCGCATTGTTTACGGTCAAAGCGTTGTCAGGAAGTGATCTGCTAAAATAACATCCCTTATTCTTGTAAGAAGCTACTGTGTTAGTGAATGTGACTATCGGATTAAGTAGTGATCCATTAATTCTGTCAGCGCTAAGTGCTATATCTCCACAGTCATCACCAAATGTTACGTTTATCTTTTCACATGGAGGTAGGTTGCCACCTGTGCATGCTACTTCTACTACTGTTAGAGCTGATTTTACTGTTGCGTACTTAATAGTGAAAGACTCTGCTGCAGATATAACGTTTATATCTAGATATGCATCGCCTGGTATCATCTTTCTTGTTGAGTCTTCAACATTAGCTGCAAATCTTATCTTGTAATAAGTTACAGAACCAAGGTCCATAGGTGCAGGATATACAAGCAAATATGGAGCTGCTGCTGCAAAGTAATTCCTAAGAACATCGCCACTGCCAATACATCCACCACTTAGAGCTGCGCCATGGTATCCATAAATACATCCAGGTGTGTAACCTGAAGGTATATTTGCATAATGCGCTGTATCGTAACCCAAGAAGTTCGCAAGGGTCCTAAGGTGCGTGCTATCAAGTGCAGGGTTCTGGTCTTCTGACGCCCACTTTGTGTTAAAATTACTGATAGGGTCAACTGCTGGCGAAGTAGCCGCAGGTGTTACAACAGTTGCAGGAGCAGGCGTTGTGTATGTGCCTTTTCCACAGCCGGCGATCATAATCGCCAATGCTGAGATTATAACCATCGATCTTTTCATGTTTTTCATTTCCTTTTCCCCCTCTAAACCTTACTTACCCTTAGTAGATGCAACTACCATGCCGACTGGTTTAAAGGCCGTAACTAACTGAAATAACTACGTAAAATACCCAGGCCTAGACATTATTATTGTCCATGTCTGTATATAAAAACCTGTCATGCTGTTCATTTATTTTACAGTGCTGTCTATCCAATCCAGGTAGTCCTTGGAACCCAGAATTATTGGGATCGCAATTATTTCCGGGACCTTGTAACTATGATTTTTTTTGATGAGCTTCTCTAATTCTGAGAATGATGTACTTTTCGTTTTTATGACAAGAAGTATTTCCTCGGCGTTGTCAATTTTGCCTTCCCAATGGAACAATGACTTTACAGCAGGCAAAATATTAACACAGGCACAAAGTCCTTCATCCAAAATTATTGCTGAGATCTTTTCAGCCTCTAATTTTGAGGGAACAGTGACCATAACGATAATATGATCCGTCATAAAAACCTACTTGTTTACCTTGCTATTTGGTGGAACAGGGTCTGTCAGCCACACGTTACCGCCGATAGTGGAACCCTTACCGATAATTATCCTGCCAAGCACGGTAGCTCCAGCGTATATTATTACATCATCCTCGACTATTGGGTGACGAGCTATGCCTTTGATCGGATGCCCTTTATCGTCTAGCGGGAAGCTCTTTGCACCAAGTGTAACACCCTGATATAGACGGACGTTCTTACCTATCACGGTGGTCTCTCCGATAACGATGCCGGTCCCGTGATCCATAAAGAACCTTTCCCCTATCTGAGCACCAGGATGGATATCTATTCCTGTCTCTGAATGAGCGGATTCGCTTATTATCCTTGGAATAAGAGGAACACCAAGTTTACTTAGTTCGTGGGCTATCCTGTGGTTGGTCAACGCCCTGATACTTGGATAACAAAAGATGGTCTCGCTTGGGCTTATTGCCGCTGGATCACCTTCGTACGCCGCCAAGGCATCTGTAGCCAACATGCGTCTGATCTGAGGTATAGTGGCTATGAACTTATCAACGACCTCATTTGCTTTGCTTGAGCATTTTGTGCAATCACCTTTTTGATCTTCGCAGAAGAAAGAATAGCCTCTAAAGACCTGCTCCTTAAGTTTGTTCTCTACGGCATCCAATGTGGCGCCTATGTAGAACTTTTGGTTCTCTACCGTCCACTCACTCCCACCAAAGTATCCAGGAAAAAGTATTGAACGCATCAACCTTATTACTTCATTAAGCTCCTCTATTGAGGGCATTGCTACATCATGGTTCCTTTTGAAATATATCTTGCTGTAGGAATCATGACTGCACAATTCCTCGACTATATCGACTATTTTTTTTGACTTCATCTTATCCTCCCGATGTGTCCTCTGGTCAAATAATATACCTTGTCCATTCTATCTGCCACTCTTTTGTTGTGAGTGGCTATAACGATACTGGTGCCGTTCCTTTTACAGATGTCTATTATCCCTGTGATGACCTCGTCAGTGAGCCCCTCGTCCAGATTACCTGTTGGTTCATCCATTACAAGAAGATCAGGCTCCATGACCATGGCCCTTGCTATTGCGACCCTTTGTTGTTCTCCGCCGGAGAGTTGGCGAGGAGAATAGTTCATCCTGTCCTGTAATCTCACTTCTTTTAAAAGATACTCCGCCCGTCTTGTTGATTCCTTGTAGGAGAGACCAGCGATAAGGCACGGTATCATAACGTTCTCTTTAACGTCGAAGTCCTTTAAAAGATAGTGGAACTGGAATACAAAACCTATATTGGTGTTCCTTAGTTTAGATAATTCAGTATCTCCAAGCGCGCCTATTTCTTTGTGACAGATCAGTATCTTTCCAGAGTTGAACCTATCCAGTCCAGTTATGCAATTAAGGAAAGTGGTCTTGCCAGAGCCAGACTCACCCATTATCGCTGTAGTTTGGTTCTGCTCAAGGTCCATATCAACGTTCTTGAGGACCTCAAGAGCTGTTCCGTCTCCCTGTATATATGATTTACTGAGCTGCTTGACTTCTAATACCATATGCGGCCCCCTCCTTCTTAAATCTTCTGAAAAGATGTATCAATGGGAATATCGACGCTAAACAAACAAATATAACGACTATCAAAAGGACATGCAACATATCTAAAGGACGTATATACATCGGTATCTTGGATACCAGATATATATCTTCAGGCAGCATAACTACGCCCCACTTCTCCACTACCGCTATCGACAACAACCAAAGCAGGACCCCTGCAATATACCCTGTGACACCAAGCAAGAGTGACTTGAAGAAAAAGACCCTTACAAGTCTTTTCATACTTAGCCCAAGGACCTGTAAGATAGAGATCTCTGACCTCATTTCCCTCACAAGGAGTACTAGCGTCGCTATTATGTTGAATACTGCCACTGCTATAAGGACCGATAGAATAAAAAATATCACCAGTTTGTCCAGTTTTACTGACTCGAACATTCCATAATTTATATCTAACCAAGATCGTATGTGGACACCTGGCGAAAAGGAATTATAAAGATCATCGACAGCCTTATCCAAGTTAACGCCGGGCTGTAGCTTTATCCTAAGCGAGGTATCAAAATTCGCTTCAGGAAAAAGTAGTTTTCCTGTATTTGAAGACACGTACGCAAACCTTGAATCCAAGTCATAAAGACCAAAGTCAGCTATGCCACAGATCTTCAGGCTCCTTGTACCCTTGCCAAGCTCTTTACCTGAGTAAAGTATCTTGAGGTCTGAACCTATGCCCAGATCTAGTATGTCCGCCACTGCGGAACCTATTATGACGGTGTTGGGAGTTTGGAAGATGCATTCAGCATCACCCTTCTTCATGTATTTCTTTATCAACAGGACGTTATCAAAGCTTCCAGGCTCTAAGACCTCAAAGGCAATGCCTCTAATACTTTTTGAAGAGGATACCAAAAGCTCAAGATAACCAAAATATTTTGTATCTTTCACCCTCTTGCCAAGGGTCTGCTTTACTTTTGCTTTTACGTCAGTCTCTTTGCCGTAGTGTTCCGATATGACTATGTGAGAGGTAGTATCAAGATATCTCTGTGAGATGACCTTTAAATAACCGTTGAACGCGGACAGCGACACAAGAAGAGCCCCTACGCTGACAGCTATTGTGGCTATTGTAAAAAAACGTGAGACCTTGTAAAAGCCTTTGCGGCTTACAAAGAGGAACCTAAGCGCTAACATTATCTCACAAAGCACGTCTACTTTTCCCTTCTAACCTTTATACGGGTCGTACCAACTATTACCGTATCAAGGTTGTTAAGTTCCTTCTTTTCTACTTTGAACCCGTTAACAAAAGTCCCATTGGTCGAATTATGATCCACAAGACTAAGCTGTTCACTATGAAGGTACAACGTGCAATGATGCTTAGAGACCTTTTCATCTTCTATATTTATGTCGCAGTTCTCTCTGCCTATAGTTACAACACCATCGGTAATATAATACCGCTGAACATCATCATGGTCCTTAAGCTGTAATTCCAATAACCAAGCCATGGCACATCAGAAAGAGAAATACAGCTTGAACTCAAATGGATGAGGCCTTGTGGCAATAGAGCTTATTTCTTCTCTCTTTATATTTATCCAGTAATCAAGCAGGCTGTTGGTAAATACACCACCCTGCAATAGATAGTCATGGTCTGTCTGAAGAGCATCAAGAGCGTCATCAAGATATCTTGGAAGCAACTCCACACCTCTATTAAGCTTAGAAAGTTTCTCTATACCGTTGATCTCATCACCGCTGATACTCTTTGGGTCTATCTTGTTCCTTATGCCGTCCAATCCCGCAAGTGTTATTGCGCTTAGGGCGATATAAGGGTTCGAGGTCATATCAGGCGTCCTTAATTCTATCTTAGTAAGTTCAGGATTATCGACTGAATTTTGTATCCTTATGGCGTTCAACATACTGTTCTTGCCGTAGGAGACCGCAACAGGGGCATCATAACCAGGAACATGTCTATTATAGGAA
>JBAXXF010000016.1:0-12308 GCA_037128035.1 bacterium
CTCCAAAGCCTTAGAACGTCAAGGACCTCTTCTGGTATCTCTATAAATCGTTCCGTGGATGCTTCCTGCTTTATTAGCTCCATAGGGAATATGCTAGAAAGGTCATCTGGTTTGATATTCTTTTTTGTAGCCGGATGTAAGGCCGGTTCTGGCTTGTTTGGCATGTCTGCCACTATGTTGTACCAAGACGTCGGCATATCCTTATCGCTAAGGATGATCTTCTTTAATTTGTTGTTGTTCATTTTACCGTTCCTTTTATGCTTTTAGCCAAAGCGCTGTTCTTTTTCTTTAACTCTCTGGAGCCTCTGGTTATTTTACATAAAGAGATACCCAGTAGCTCTGATATTTTCCTTTGAGGGATGTGCTTCATTAGGAGCTTCATCAACTCCCAGCGTTTAGCAAGTTCATCTATCTCGTTTTCAGTTAATATTTGTAAAAGGAGTTCCTCGACGAACTTTTCATCGCTTTTTGCTATTATTTTTGAGATCTCTTTGATGCTTTTATTCATAATTAGTGTGTTTCTATTAATAGAATCATTGAAAATATTAGTCAAGACTAAAAAAGATAAATTTTTAAATTTTAAATCATTGTGAGTTTAGTATTCTCTTTTGGATATTCTTTCTATCTTTAATGCTTTTCCTGTAGGCTCGAACTCAAGGTAGACACCATTGATGCCTACATTAATTTCTGAGAATTTAAATCCTACAGGTCTTTGAGTAATGAATCTCTGGATTATTATTTCTCTGTCCACCCCTATTACGGTGTCCATGGAACCACACATGCCAACGTCTGTTATATAAGCAGTGCCTTCAGGTAGTATCCTTTCATCTGCTGTTTGTACGTGTGTGTGGGTACCTACCATAGCGGATACCTTACCATTCAAATACCACCCCATTGCCTGCTTCTCGCTAGTCGTCTCAGCATGGAAGTCAACTATCACTATCTTACCTTTTGTATCTATTCTTTTCAAAAGACAACTTATAGCCTTAAATGGACAATCAACAGATTCAACGAACGTCCTTCCCATAATATTGATAATAACGAATTCCTGATCACCTTTTTTTACATTGGTATAACCAACGCCAGGAGTCTCATAATCATCGCTAGATGGATAATTAAGAGGGCGTATCAGCTTATCGCTTTTACCATCTAGGTAGTTAAAGATCTCTTTATGCTTCCATATGTGATTGCCGGAGGTCATAACGTCTACGCCTGATATGAAGATCTCATCCGCAACTTCAGGCGTAAGCCCAATGCCGCCGGCGGCGTTCTCAGCATTGGCTATTATAAGATCAGGGTCGTATTTTGTCTTGAATTCAGGAAGAAATCTATGAAGAGCCTTTCTTCCTCCCTTTGCAACTACATCACCTAGAAATAGAACTTTTATCACTTAGCTACTCCAAAAGCTCTTGTCTCTCTGATGACTGTTATTCTTACCTGTCCTGGATATGAAAGCTCTTCTTCTATTTTCTTCGCTATATCCCTTGAAAGAACTATTGCTCCCTCATCGGAGATCTCTTCGCTCTTTACCATTACCCTGACTTCACGTCCTGCCTGGATAGCAAAAGCTTTTTCAACTCCACCAAATGAGTATGCTATTTTCTCAAGGTCCTCTACTCTCTTAACGTATGACTCTAACATTTCTCTTCTTGCTCCAGGTCTTGCTCCGCTTAATGCGTCAGCAGCCTGAACAATGAAGTCCAATATCGTCTCTGGCTTTTCTTCTTCATGGTGAGCCTTTATTGAGTGCACTATCTCTGGTCTTTCTCCGTACTTCTTGGCCATGTCGGCGCCTATTGAAGCATGGGAGCCTTCCACTGAATGGTCGATAGCTTTACCTATATCGTGTAATAGTCCTGCACGTTTTGCGGTCTTAACGTCAAAACCAAGTTCCCCAGCCATAGCTCCAGCAAGGAAGGCAACTTCCATAGAGTGAACATACTGGTTCTGGGAATAACTCGTTCTGTATTTGAGTGCACCTATTAACTTCAAAAGCTCTGGGTGTATGCCGTGAGCACCGACTTCAAACATTGCCTGTTCACCGGTCTCTTTGATCTCTTTATCTAGGTCTTTTTTGACCTTCTCAACGATTTCCTCAATTCTCCCCGGATGTATCCTGCCGTCACTTATCAATTTCTCTATTGATAAACGCGCAGCTTCACGTCTTACAGGGTCAAAGCTAGAGATAACAACTGTTTCAGGTGTGTCATCTATTATCAGGTCAACACCTGTAGCAGCTTCTATCGCCCTTATGTTCCTTCCCTCTCTTCCTATTATCCTTCCCTTCAGCTCATCACTTGGAAGGTTAACAGTGGAGATCGTCCTTTCTGCTACATATTCACCAGCATATCTTTGTATAGCTGTGGATATGACATATTTTGCCTTTTTGTCCGCTTCTTCTTTTGTATCTTCTTCTATCTGTTTGATCTGCCTTGCTGCTTCATGCTTCGCATCATTAACTATCAGCTCAACTTGAAGGCGCCTTGCTTCGTCTGTAGTCATGCCTGTCATGGTCTCTAACTTTCTCTGAGCTTCCTGCACCTTGCTCTTATAAAGCTGCATCTCTTCTTTTACTTTTTCATCCCTCTGCAAAAGCTCATCTTCTAATTTTTTGTTCTTTTCTTCTTTTGCATCAACAAGCCCCATTCTCTTATCAAGACTTTCCTCTTTAGTTAGGAGCCTTTTTTCCCATGCCTGAAGATCCTTGCTCTTCTCACGAGCCTCTCTCTCCATCTCCATTTTTGTCTGGAGCATCTGTTCCTTTAACTGTATCTTTGATTCTTTCTCTAATCTTTCACTTTCTGATTTTGCTTTTTCCAACAGTTGTGCGGCTTCTTGTCTTGTTGTCGACATGAACCATTTGTCTCTAAAACGAAAATAAATAAATGTAATTATGGCACCTAGAGCAAAACACGCGATACCAATATACAGTGCATTCAACGAAAACATTTAGGTAACCTCCTTTAAGGTTTGAAGGTGTCCTGGAAAGATCGATCTTAATAGAAGTTGATGTCAGACTATCAGTTCAGTCTTTCATCTATGAAAGATATTAGTTTATCAGTCTTTACCGATAAACTATTAACAACCGCTTGCTGTTCCTGCAGATTCTTAAAGTAGGCATCTGCGATATTCATTGCTGCAAGCAGAGTTATTTTTAAGGATGAGGCAGAACCTATGGCTTTTTCTACACTTTGTATCTCTTTACCAACATATTCAGATACTTTTTTAATATATTCTTCGCCATTTTCGTTCTTCTTTATCTGGATCTTTTGCCCCATTAACTCAACTTCTACGGATCCTCTTCTTTCCTCCTTCATTATATATATCCACCATCTACAATAGTTATTGCTTGGACTCGTGAAGTGTCGCAGAATTTCTAATAAAAGTCAATCTCTACAGGAGTTTAGATATGAAGGCTTGGGAATCAAACCTGGCAAGGCTCTTAAGGTCTTCACCCGTGCTTAAAAAGTAGATGGGACGCTTCAGTTTTTCAACAGCTTTTAGTATGGCGCCGCCTTTTGCTGTGCCATCAAATTTGGTCAATATTATTCCCGATATCTCTATGAATTTATTAAACATTTCTGTTTGATTTTGGATATTTTGCCCTTGAGTGGCGTCAACCACAAGTATTACCTGGTCAGGGTGACCATTTAGGGCTTTAGAGATGGCTTTATGTACCTTACTTATTTCCGCCATCAGTCCACTTTGGGTATGAAGTCTACCACCCGTGTCTATTATTAGGACATCTAGGTCCTCTTTGACAGCTTTTGTCACACTTTCAAAACCCACTGCCCCGGGATCTGCACCATTACCTTTGGAGAAAAATTCACAACCTATCTTGTTTGCCCAATGTTCAAGTTGTTCAACAGCGGCCGCTCTAAAAGTATCACCTGCCGCAAGCATGACTTTTTTGTTTTGTGTTTCCTTGAACCAATATGCAAGTTTTGCTGCTGCTGTTGTTTTGCCAACTCCGTTAACTCCAACCATCATTATTACATATGGTTTTTTTGTTACGGACATATCCGCTTCATGAGGTTTCAATATTTTTGAAAGTTCATTCTGGATAACAGAGCTTGCCTCTTCATAGGTCTTGGAGTTTTTTAATTTGGAAAAAAGACTTTCAACAACAGACGGGCCAAGATCGGCCTCATATAATATCTTTCTTAAACTTTCGTGGAATTCTTGGTCAATGTTCCTACCAGAAGAAAAGAGCTCTTTTATATAAGAGAAAAAACCTTTGTCTTTCTTTTTGGAGAATAAACTCATTCAATATTACCTTGTGCAAAGGTAATAAGTGATCGCTGATATAGCTGCTGCCGCAGGTATCGTAAGGACCCATGCCCACACTATTTGTCCCGCAACGCCCCATTTTACGGCCGTCAGTCTCCTTAGAGATCCAACGCCTACTATAGAGCCTGTAATTGTATGTGTCGTACTTACAGGGATACCAAAGAACGATGCAATGAATAATGATATAGCGGCTCCACTTTCTGCGCAAAAACCGTCGACCGGTCTAAGTTTTGTTATTTTTTCGCCCATGGTCTTAACGATCCTCCACCCGCCTGACAATGTACCAAGAGCTATCGCGGCGTGACAGGATAAAACTATCCAAAGAGGGATATGAAATGTGTTGCCTAAAAGACCTGCACTAAATAAAAGGCCTGCAATTATTCCCATGGTCTTTTGCGCATCGTTACCGCCGTGGCCTAAGCTGTACGCCGCTGCAGAGAAAAGCTGTCCTTTCCTAAAAAAAGTATCAACACCCATAGGCGTTTTTCTTCTAAATATCCAAGACACAGCGATCCCGATAACGACCCCAAGGATAAGCCCAAGCACAGGAGATATAACGATAAACGCTATTGTTTTAAATATACCAGCTGAGACAAGTGCTGATGGTCCAGCTTTAACCAACGCCCCTCCTACAAGGCCACCCATGAGAGCATGAGATGAACTAGTAGGAAGACCAAGATACCATGTTATTAAGTTCCAAAGACAAGAAGCGACCAAGGTCGCAAATATTATTTGAGAGTCTACTACGTTAATATCTATTATACCTTTTCCTATTGTGCCTGCAACGTGCAATCCAAAGAACATAAACGCTACAAAGTTAAAGAATGCAGCCCACATTACGGCGTACCTTGGTGACAACACCTTTGTAGAAACAACAGTCGCTATTGAATTGGCAGCATCGTGAAATCCATTAAGAAAGTCAAAGAACAGCGCCATTACTACTAGGAAGATAAGCCATATTGTCATGATCCTTCACCTACGCCTGTTTTACTAATATTGCCTGGATCGTTTTTGCTGTGTGTTCACATTCATCTACAGCGTATTCTGCATTCTCATACATTTCTTTCCACTTTATTACCAAGATAGGGTCCTTTTCTTTATCAAAAAGCTCTCCTATTGCAGTCGCCCTTACTTGGTCCGCAGCATTCTCTAGTCCACTGACCTCGTGGCAATGATCACATATCCTAGTCCTTTGTTTTGTGTTCTTAAGATGATGAACAGCCTGGTAAAGCGCATGGGAGGACTGCTCTATTATAACGGAGAACTGCTTCATATATACATCTGGAGTTGTTAACTTATAAAGTCCCATACGTTTTGTTATTGCATCTATCGCATCTACAACGTTGTCCAAATTATTCGCAAGATCAAAGATGTCCTCTCTATCGAAAGGTGTAATAAAGGTCCTGTTCAACATGTCAGAGATCTCATGTGTAAGGATATCACCTTCCTGCTCTATCTTATGCATCTTGGAAACGTTATCTTCACTGAAATTACCTGAAGTTACAAGTTCATTGAAAAGCCTGGCTGCAGTATACATATTCTGAGCCTGTTTGTTGAAGAGGTCGAAAAACTTCGGTTCCTTAGGCATTAAAGAAAACTGCATTCTATTCCCCCTGTGTTAAGTGACGGATTATATCTGTTTAAAAAGGTTTATCTGTTCAATTACACTCATCGCGGCATCAGCGCCCTTATTACCGTGCTTGCTGCCAGCTCTTTCTATAGCTTGTTCCATATTATCGGCTGTAACTATCCCAAAACCTATTGGAGTAGTTTCATCCAACATTACTTTAGCTATCCCCTTTGATACCTCACCGCTCACGTATTCAAAGTGTGGGGTTGCGCCTCTTATGACACAAGCCAGAGCTATTATTCCATCGTATTTTTTTGCTATTTTTTTGCAAGTCAGTGGTATTTCAAATGCGCCAGGCACCCAAAGAACATCGATCTTTTCAGGGTCCATACCGTGGCGAGAAAGTATATCAACAGCGCCGTCCAGCATGCTCTGGGTCATAAAACTGTTGAACCTTGAAACGACAATAGCCACCTTACAGGACTTGGCTTCTAATTTTCCTTCCAATACTCTTGGCATAAATGCCCCCTTTCTAAAAGTCTTAAAACCGGTTAACGGATACCATAAGAATGCTATCTAGTTAATATCTAATTTATGACCCATTTTTTGCTGTTTGGTCTTCAGATAACTAAGGTTATGAGCATTCGGCTCAACCTTGATGGGAACGGTTTCTGTGATCTCCAACCCATACCCGCTAAGTCCCGCACGCTTTGCAGGGTTATTCGTCAATAGTCGTATTTTTTTAACGCCAAGATAGTTAAGTATCTGGGCTCCTATCCCATAATCCCTAAGATCTGACTTAAATCCAAGCGCACAATTAGCCTCAACTGTATCCATTTTCTTTTCCTGTTGAAGGTAATACGCTTTGATCTTGTTCACCAGACCTATGCCGCGACCTTCCTGTCGCATATAAACTATAACTCCGGCGCCTTCAGCATCTATCATTTGCATAGCCGCATGAAGTTGGTCGCCACAATCACATCTTAATGAACCAAAAATATCGCCCGTTAAACATTCTGAGTGAACCCTAACAAGCACTGAATCTTTTGATTTTACATCGCCCTTTACCAACGCAAGGTTTATGTGGTGGTCTATCTGATTAGAAAAAGCTATGACTTCAAAGCCTTCACCGTACATTGTAGGCAACTTTGCTCTTGCCTCTTCCTTTATTATAAGCGTATCGTTCTTGAGCCTGTACTGTATTATATCAGCTATGGTCCCTATCTTAAGACCATGCTCTTTTGCAAATTCTATGAGATCAGGCAATCTGGCCATGGTCCCATCATCTTTCATTACTTCACAGATAACGCCTGCTGGTTTTAGTCCCGCAAGCCTTGCAAGATCCACTGAACCCTCTGTCTGCCCAGCTCTTTTCAATACACCACCTGTAAGGGCCCTAAGCGGAAAGATGTGCCCAGGGGTTACAATATCAGTTGGCTTTACATCGTCCTTTATCGCTGTAAGTATAGTTGTTGCCCTATCATAAGCACTGATACCAGTAGTAACGCCAGTAGCAGCCTCTATAGAAACTGTAAAAGCTGTGTTAAAAGGTGATTTGTTATCATCACTCATCATAGAGAGGCCAAGTTTGTCTACAAGTACACCATCAAGGCTGAGGCACACAAGACCTCTACCATTCTTTGCCATAAAGTTGATGACCTCAGGAGTTACGAACTGTCCCGCAACAACAAGGTCTCCCTCGTTCTCCCTATCCTCATCATCCACAAGGATTATCATTTTTCCATTCTTGATGTCTTCTATGAGTTCCGGGACAGATGAGAGAAAAGATCTGTTCTCTGTATCCGTCAGACATGGGTTCTTGGTCTTGCTTGATGTATTATTTGGCATATCCATGTTCCTTTAAAAAGTCCTCCGTTACTCCAGAGGCTTTGCTTGAAAGCGTTTCAGGCCTACCGTTTAACATGCTATCCACGTATTTTGCAAGCACATCGAACTCTATGTTAACGCGGTCTCCCGTCTTTATATCAATAAGATTGGTCATTTTTAAGGTATGAGGAATAAGTGTGAGGCGAAAACTAGCATCTTTTGCAACATCATTGATAGTCAGGCTAACACCATTTATAGCGATCGAACCTTTTGGAACAAGCAAGTTTGAATGCTGCGTGCCGTTGTCATTTATCCCTATCATCATATCAATATAGTCGTCATGTTTTACGGTCTTTAAAACTTTGCCCAAAGAATCAATATGTCCTGTGACAAAATGACCATGAAATCGACCAGACGCTGACATGGATCGCTCTATATTAACTTTAGCGCCGTTACCAAGTTGCGAAAGGTTTGTTATCTCGCGGCTCTCGTGTGAGACATCAAAACTTACTTTTGGACCGTTAAGTTCCGTTACTGTGAGGCAAACACCATTCACGGCGATGGAATCACCTAGCGTTAGTTCTTGCGCAACAGCAGAGGACAACTCAACTATCAACTTGTTGCTGGAGTTGTTAACGACCTTTCCTGTTCCTTCAATAAGTCCTGTAAACAATTATAATCTCCCTTCCACACACAAGGTATTACCTAGCAATTCTGTACCTGTGATCTTTAGCTTAGGAAAAGCTGTCTCAGTATCAATGAACAATGGATCTTCATCCTTATTAAACCAGACAGGTGCTATAAACAAGGTAATTCTATCAAGGTAAGCAGGATCAAGTTCTAAGAAAGACGTCGTAAGGGTTGGACCAGCCTCTATTAATATTTCTCTGAACTGATGCACAGTACCAAGCTCTTTGATAAGACCGATAAGGTCTATGCGTCCTTTTTTATCCGTTCCAGCTTCTATGATGTTAACATCTAGACCTTCAAGGCCGAGACCTCTTTTGCCTATGCCTTTTATAACAATTACGTCGTTATTCTCTTTAAATATATTGAGGTCTTTCTTCCCATAATGATATAGAAGTTCCATTTCAGTATCAAGAACTGCCAGCCTGTTTGGCATTATTACGTCAGCCAACCTGGAATTGAACCTGGGATTATCTTTTTTTATAGTACCGACCCCTGTCATTATAAGATCAGAGAACGATCTGAACTCATGGACCCTTTGTCTTGCTTCTTCGCCGGTGAACCAGGAGTTGCCAGTTTTTTTATTGGTCATCTTACCGTTTAAGGACAGCGCCACTTTTAAATGGACATGCGGTAATCCCGTTTGGTTGAACTTATGAAAACCAGGGTTCAAGGCCCTGCATTCGTTCTCTAATATACCTGACTTTACTTCCACACCACTGACTACCAGCTTGTCAGCGCCTTTTCCGCAAACAGTCTTGCAGTCATCAAAAGTCCCTATAAAGACCTTTTTTATGCCAGCCCTCAGGATAGCATCTGTGCACGGTGGTGTGTTACCAGTGTGGTTACAAGGCTCAAGGGTAACACAGAGGCTCGCGCCATTAGTATCAAATCCGTTATTTTCAGCGTCGTTTATAGCTTCAACTTCTGCATGAGCTGACCCAAAAGCTTTATGATAGCCTCTGCCCAATATACGGCCGCTGCCATCAAAAATAATAGCCCCGACCCTTGGATTAGGGAGGGTCCTATTGAACGGCTTTTTGGCAAGTTCTATTGCCTCTAACATTAGGGTTTCGATCATAAGTTGTTCCAAGCTTTGATAATTATAAAAGAAACCTTATATTTACAACTCAATAATTGATATTTTATATAGAGTTTCCTTGACATATCAATACGTCTTTCGCTATAAGGACTTATACTCATCAAATTGTCTGGAGACAAGCGTGAAAAGCATAACTTTAGCGGCTCTGTTCTTGTCCTTCTTCCCTAACATCTTAGGTGCTTCTACTGATCTTCTAAACAACAGTTTTCAAGAAGAGATCAATTCATCCATCTCTGTAGGAACGGACCTTGGCCCAGATATCAGCTCACCAAATACAAAAGCAGATACAGCCGCGGATCAGTTGCTAAGAGAAAAGCTTTGGAATGAAGACACACAAGGTATGATAGACGCTCTCTCCAACAAAGATAACCGAGGAGGCTTAACTCTTTTAATGATAGCCTCCGCCTTTGGCGACATAAAGACAGTAAAACAGGTCGTGGAGACAAACACAATTTTAGGCGGCAACACTGTTGCTAATATAAAAGGGATATACAAAGGTGATGATGCACAATTTATCAGCGATACAAAATATTTTGTTGATCAATATAACACATCCGGCACTTCTATAAGAGCTATAAGCAGTCATGGATATACAGCGCTCACGTACGCTGTGATCGGCGGACACTATGATGTGGTCAAATACCTTATAGAAAGACTGAAACCCTCGCTTGGTCAAGAGGCTGCTACCACCTATATAAACAGGAAGGACAACAATTTATGGTCACCCCTAGTATATGCGGTCGCATATAAAGGGACCGATGAAGAGAACGCAAACAAAGACACGGACAGACTACTGATAATTAATTACCTCACGATAAATGGGGCAAATACTAAGGTAAAGGGGAACAATTTTTACGAGGGTGATCTTGATCTTATTTCTATAGCAGCAAAATATGGGCACAGCCAAGTTATCCAACTTTTTAAGAACATCTATGAAACGCTAAAACAAAAAGATGTGTACAATATGATCGAAGCAAAATTCGGGACTAACAAAGAGATACAAGAGAACCTTTCAAGGGCAATAAAAGTAGCGATAAAATACAACAACACAGGAGTAACGGATCAACTTAGAGCCTGGGAAACAAGTCTCTCATACTCAGAGGCATTCTCTCACTACCGTTTGTCCGCAGGTGGCCTTACCTCTTCTCTTTCAAACATTGTTCTCTATGGCGTCTACAATCTAAAACTAAGCTACTCTATAGACAAGAATGGTGTAATTAACGATGTTGTAATAATAGACAGCCCATTAACAAAGGGGGTCTTCAACAAGGGTAATTTCAATATGAAATACCTGGTCAGATATTTCATGAAGTCAGCAACAAAGGCAGAAAAGGATTATTTCAGCTATAGCGCTTATGAGCCAAGCTCTTATCAAGAAGCATATGTGATAATAAAATGGTCATATGATTCGTCTATTAGCGAACGCTGTACTTTCTGTGACCTTAACAAAGATGATGGAACAAGTGTAATACACATAAGTACGGTGAACAAAGTAGCTACTTCAGAGGTCATAAAATCTGGAGGACATTGGCTTATGGATGATGACGTAAGCGGCCTCACAAAGATCTCTGCAGAATAACAAGACGAAACCTGAATTTATATCTTTTTTATCGTAACAGTCCCGCTACCAGAACGCATTAAGACGGACAGATTAGGTGAACTTGAATTCCCGAACTCGTTAAATATTTTTCCATTCCCAGATCTTTTAGAGGCTTTTACCAAGGACTCAGCAGGTAGATAGATCGTTGAATTTCCACTGCCAGGATTAATATCGACGTGACTTTTTTCTAACACTTTTTTGTAAGTTAACTTTATATTGCCTTTACCTATCTTTAGCGAAGTATCTTTGGCTAGGCCATTGAAAGAGATATTGCCGTCACCTGATCTTCCATTTAGTTCATCCACTTCAGCATTAATGTCTATATTCCCATTACCTAATTTAAACTTAAGATCCCCCTTAGTACCATTTATAGACACATTCCCTGACTCATTCTCTATTTGGATAGCGACTTGTTTTGGTACCTTTATATCAAGGCCCACGTTGCACACAATATCACCAGAAAAAATAAAATTATCTTCATTCTTTATTACAAGGGTAGAGCCATCCATCTCCACAACAAGTTTACATCCATTTGTGAACTGGACCTTATTGACCCTAACCTCAGCCTTATCACCCTCTGTAGCTGATATTTTTATATCGCCGCTTTCATTTGAAATATCAAGGGACCTTATCTCACTGGCATTATAGGTCTTCACCTCTGGGATAGCCAAAAGTGATGATGAAGCCAACAGAGCAAAAACTAATATAGGATACTTAATGTTGTACATGATGTTTTACCTATTAAGGGGCCCTAGTTATTCCTTAGTGCTTTTGCCATTTCCCAAAGTTTTTTATCTTCTTCAGTCTTTGGTTCCATGATCAGACCATGAGGAGTAGCTTCTGTCTTTTCATTAACGTGCACGAATGTTATGAACCCATCGACTATAGCTTCATAGTGCTCTTTTCTTATAGCAGCTTCTATATAAGTTATAATACTGGTCCTACCAGCATAAACCACTTTGCTCCAGAACCTCAAAATATCCCCTATCCTTACCGGCTTAGAAAAGTGTAGTCCATGTAACTTCAAACAGACCAACTCTTCTGGTTTAATAAAGTAAGTGCCTGCAATAAATCCTGATTCAACGAACCACTCCGCAGTACGTCCTGCAAATAGGGTACCATGATGATTTATATCCTCGGATTTTACTAGCCTGTGTGTTATGAAACGTGGAAATTCGTCCTTAGGTATATGTTTCATCTTTCACTCCTCTTACTTTCTACTAGCCAATAAC
>JBAXXF010000017.1:0-12110 GCA_037128035.1 bacterium
GTCCTGGCAACGTCGTTCCTGTTGATGACAACGTCATTTAATACCGCATATTGTTCTTTTTCATCGCCTACGGAAACGCCCAGCATTGATCTCTCTTCAATTACAAACCCATTCTCCATCCCTTTTTTTATCACATCCATCCACTCGTTCGTGCTGCTTTCTGTAAGAAAACCCAGGGAACCTGTATTTATCCCAAGTATCGGTGGAAGCTCCTGCGACAGTGGAGTATTCAGATTCACAGACCTTACTGCTCCTAGGAAGGTCCCGTCCCCTCCTATCACTATAGCAAGATCGGCTTTCCCGTTACTCACAGGGTCTGAATCGGTAGCAAGTATCTGACTTTTTACCCCTTGTTTATTAAAAAAATCTCTTATATCGTTGGCAAGAGATCTTGCTTTTTCATCATTGGCTTTTGGGAAGATGAGAACGTTATTCATGTAGGATTGCTACCATAATTAAAAGAGGATAACAATAGCATGATAATACAGATAGCAGGGGTAAGGGACGAAAAAGACCTCGGTATTATTATTGATAGTGGCGCTACTGACATTGGTTTTCCCCTAAGATTACCGGTACATAAAGAAGATACTACGGAGCAGGAAGCCAGAGAGCTGATCTTACGGATACCAAAGAACATCCACAAAGTATTGATAACGTATCTTAACACTGCACGTGAAATACTAGAGCTATCACATTACCTTGCTGTGGATATTGTCCAATTACACGGCCCTGTCAGCGTTGAAGAAATTAAAAAAATAAAGTTAGCGGATCCTGAGCTTAAAATAATTAAAAGTCTGGTCGTAGAAAAAAGCAATTTAGCTGAACTTACAAAGACTATTAAAGAGCTGGAACAGTTCGTGGACTTTTTTATAACAGACACCTACGACGCTAAAACTGGGGCAAGTGGAGCAACCGGAAAAACACACGATTGGAATATAAGCAAAAAGATCGTTGAACTATCAACTAAACCTGTAATCCTAGCTGGTGGACTAACACCAGAAAATGTTGGGCTCGCCATAAGAACGGTCAAGCCAGCAGGAGTTGATGTACACACAGGTGTTGAAAACGACAAAGGCGAGAAGGATGCCGCACTTGTTAGTAAGTTCGTCCGCGAAGCAAAGAAAGCTCTAATTGGTTAAGAAGGGACGAACTCACCTTTGCGCATCACATGCAAGAGGCATTTCAACGTCACCGCAGAGATAACGATGACTCCTCCAATTATAGATAACGTCGAAGGGACTTCCTTTATTATCAAAAGGACCCATATCGGATTTAATATCGGTTCTATTATGGGTATTAAGATAGCCTCTAAGGCTGTAACTTTTTTAATCGCAATGGAAAACAAAATGTATGATATCCCAAGCTGGAATACACCAGCCACTATCAACGCTAGCCAGCCTGTAACATTTGGCACATGACCTGCTATGAACGGAAGACCTATTATTACTGTTAATACGTTCCCCAGTAGAACTGACTCAACAGGTTTACCGTCCTTTTGCATTCTCATTAAGACGATAAAGAAAGCCATACAGACACCGCTTGCTATAGCAATAAGGTTGCCGGCTTTTTGGTGCATGGTTAAGTCGTCAAAGAAAAACAGGGTCATGCCACTTAGAACTATGACTATTATTATCCAATCAAACATTTTTGTTCTTTCTTTTAATATCAATGCCGCCAGTATAGCGACATAAACAGGTGCCGTGTACTGAAGCAATATCGCATTGGCCGCAGTAGTGAACTTATTAGCTGTCACAAATAGAATGACCATCCCAGCGTAGGATAGTGCTGTCAACATCTTGATCCCTGTAAGTTTTATTTTGATATTTCTTGTGAAGGCAACTATGACCACTGATGCTATCAGACTTCTTATGCCGGCTATCGCTAATGGATTAGCATCAATGAGCTTTATGAGCAGGCCGCCAAGGCTCCACAACACCGCTGTTGCGACAAGTAAGAGGACAGGTTTTGAGTTATTGCCACCAGGCATAGTAAACTACTCCATTACTGGAACTACTTCTTAGGCACTATCCTTTCAGCTATGGCCGAAAGCATTTTTCTTGCTTCCTTAAGTTGCTCCAGCTTCTCAAAAGCTACAGGCTGGGCATCTATCGTTTTTTGGAACATCGGTATAGTACCAAGTAAATGATCTAAGAATTCTTTTTCGTCAGGACCTATAATGTCCGGTCTATTTAATGCTGTAACAGCAGCTTTTAGATTGCCTGCGTTCCTTTTTATATCGACCAATAGGGAAAAACCTAGCCTGAAAATATCTCTTAGCTTTGCGTAACCAAGTAGTTCTTCTAAACTTACGGAAATGTTCTCTCTTATCAGCTCGAGACCAAGATTAAAATAGCTCTTGCTCCTATCAATTACCTCACTGATATGTTTGGAGTCCTTATCAACCACATTATTAACGACTATTGAAGCGGTCAACAAAGCGCTTAACTCTATCTGTAGATCATGTAGTAGTTGGTCGCTGAAATTGAAAATGGAATCCCAATATGCTTTTGGTACCACAGTAAAACTAGAGATTATATAGTCATGGTCTGGGGATGATTTTTTGTGTTGGGCGTCCCCACTCATCTTTATTATCTTTCTTAGTAGTTTGGAAGGATCCTCAAAGTAGAACAGCTCAAGGGCCTCAATATAAGTCGGCAGTCCCTCATCCGCAAGGCGGGCGTTTTTAGTAGCGTAACATTCTTCCTCATTAAGAGAGTATGCTACATTCATAGTGTCTATACAAAGCTGTCTACCAAACTGAAGGTTACCATCAAGGTAAGCGATATCTATAACTTGGTCGGCGATCCTATTCAGCTCACTCTCACCCTCTTCTTCCGTGCCCTCTAGTTTTGGAAAAAGAAGAAAAACATTATCTGGTGTTAGGATCGGGTTTCCATCATATATCTGGTCGGGGTCATACCATTTAACGTCAAAAACTGTTGATAAGAAAAGTGCTAATTCTTGGTGATCCAGCCTCATTATCTCCCCAAGGGCTTCTTTTGGCTCCATGGTCAGTATTACCTTAAGCCATATTGCAAAATCAGCTGGGCTGAACTTGTCCTTGTCCCAAGATGAAAGATCAACGACAGCTAGAAGTTTCTCAGTTGAAAGGTTCTTTATAATGGAAGGTATCCTTTCAGCATCCTCCACAAGTAGCGATGTATGTAGATCTATGACAGGAAGCTTATCCAGTTGCTCTGTGTTGAGCAGACTTAGCTCTGTCCCCTGGTGTATTGTAAGAAGATTATCAGGCATTAAACCCTCCTGGGAATGGACACTTATATTTCTGAATCTTTAAAAAAACAAGGGGCAGGTTTTGGCCTGCCCCCTGTTGGTAATTTGTTAGGTTAAACTATATCCTAGTTAACAAGATCCTTGAATTCCTTTCCAGGTTTAAATCTAGGAACGTTAGTAGCAGGGATCTTGATCTCTGCGCCAGTCTGAGGATTTCTGCCTGTTCTTGCTTTTCTTTTTGTTTTTGTGAAGGTACCAAAGCCGATCAACTTAACTTCGTCGTTCTTCTTTACGCAATCTTTTATCCATCTTGTAATGGAGTTAAGAGCATTTTCAACGTCTGTCTTTGTCAAATTTGTGTCTTTAGAAACTCTCTCGATCAATTCTGCTTTGTTCATTATAACCCTCCTAAAAGTTTTTGTAGCCCCTGAAAAGGCCATCCGATAATGAAAGAATGATATCCCAGGTAACCGCAAAGTCAACCCCCTTATAGCTTCTCGGGCATTCATCTGCTAACATATTGATTTGACTAAGAAGTTTATTACTGCTATCTATGCCTTTATGACCAATAGGATACAGGCGTTATCACTCGATATAATTAATAAGATCGCGGCTGGCGAGGTCGTAGAGAGACCTTCCTCTGCTATAAAAGAGTTGATAGAGAATTCCATAGATGCAGAAGCCACGGACATATCAGTGGAGTTAGTCGAGGCCGGTAAAAAGCAGATCATCATAAAGGATAATGGAGTGGGTATACACCCCGACGATATAGAGCTTGCATTTACCCGTCATGCCACAAGTAAGATCTCAAGTTTTGAGGACTTGTATGCGATAAATTCTTTGGGCTTCAGGGGAGAAGCGCTACCCGCCATAGCAAGTGTTTCCAAGATGTCCGTCACCTCCAAGACCAAAAGTGAGATGTCCGGCGTAAAAGTAATAATAGAATATGGCGAGATAAAATCGACGCAAAGAAAAGCGTCCGGGGACGGCACAACTGTTACAGTTGAGGACCTTTATTCAAATACCCCTGCACGGTTAAAGTTCCTTAAAAAGACATCCACAGAGCTACTTCACTGTGTGAACGTCATCGATAATTACGCTATAGCGTATCCGAATATTGGGTTCAAATTGGTCCATAATGGAAGAAGTCTGTTCTTCCACCATGCCGTAAATGATACAGCTACAAGACTGAACCACGTCCTAGGGACAAAATCCTTCTGGTTAACTGCCAAGAGCTCCTACGAATATATAGAGGGTGAAGTCTTTGTATTGGACCCTTCTAGCACAGAGACCAGGAATGAGATCAAGATATTCGTCAATGGCAGGTATGTAAGGGACAGGATAGTCAACCACGCAGTAACTTCATATTTTGAAAAACATCTGTCTACGGGTACGCCACCATATGTAGTTTTGTTCTTGGCAATAGATCCTTCTTTTGTGGATTCCAATGTATCACCTACCAAGAGTGAAGTACGTTTTAGAGAACAGAACATGGTCTATTCCTTCGTCCAGAACATCCTAGAATTATGCATCCAGTCGACCAAAGACAAACCCTCTGCTCATTCATACTCACACTCAAATGCGCATGATCACAGGCAGTCAGCAAATCATCAGTCAGCGCAAGTCTCTGTAAAAAATTATCAACCTGCTTTTGGAGAACTATACGCTTCACAGGGAGAAGAAACCCAAACATTAAAAGCCGGAGTAAGGATAATCGGGCAATTCAAGAAACAATATGTCGTCATGGAAGAACAGGACAACTTAGTGCTATTAGACCAACATGCGGCACATGAGAGAATAAACTTTGAAAAGATAGCCAATGCAATAACCAAGTCTAATGAAATACAACAGCTTCTTATCCCTGAGATAATAGAATTGAATATGCAGGATGCTGTCATACTAAGAGAGCTCCTTCCTGAACTGCAGAACAAAGGTTTTGAGATAGAAGAGTTCGACTCCAAGAAGGGCGGCAAGCAGTCCTTCACGGTGAGAAGCATTCCAAAAGTATTAGAGAAGATACAAATAAAAGAGTTACTATTCGAGCTTATAAACACAAAGATGGGAAGCGTTTCTCGTCAATCCGTAACAAAAAACATAGCTCTTGTAGCCGCAAGACTTAGCTGTCATGAGTCTGTACGAGGAACAAAGGACCTTACAGTGATGGAAATAAATGCCCTCCTAGAAGACCTTGAAAAATGCGAATATCCTCATACCTGCCCTCATGGAAGACCGGTAAAGGTAGAGATCAGCCTTAATGAAATAGAAAAAATGTTCAAAAGGAAATAGGAAGCTATATGAGGCAAAAAAAACTCTTAGCTATAGCGGGTCCTACAGCCTCTGGTAAGACAAAAATATCCCTAGAAATAGCTTCCGCAAATAATGCTGAGATAATATCCTCCGACTCCCTGCTGGTCTATAAGCACATGGACATTGGCACTGCAAAGCCTACCGTTGAAGAAAGAAAAATGATCAGACACCACATGATAGACGTTGTTGAGCCATGGGACCTCTATACTATCTCTGATTTTTATAGGGATGCCATGAGTGCTATAGACGACATCAACTCCAGAGATAAAAAATTCATAGTGACTGGCGGAACTGGTTTTTATCTGAATGCTCTAATAAATAAGACCTTCAAATCCCCTGGTTCTGATCCTGAGATAAGAGAAAAACTGGAGCTACGCCTTAAAGATGGTACTCCGCTGGAAACACTTCATAAAGAGTTAGAGACTGTCGATCCAGAGACGGCAAAAAGGGTCCACCCAAACGATAAGTACAGGATACTGAGGGCCCTAGAAGTATACCTCTCTACCGGTAAGACCATGTCGTTCTTCAGGGATCAGCATAAGGCTGATACGCGATCTGATTTTGAGCCGACAATAGTTGTGCTTAACCCAGAGAGAGAAGAACTAAGGGCCAATATAGAGTCCCGAACAAAAAAAATGTTCGGTGATGGCCTTATTGACGAGGCCAAAAATTTGTTGAAAATGGGATGCACACCTGACATGAAACCGCTCAAGAGCATTGGCTACAAACAAGCCATGGAACTAATTTCAGGGAATATATCAGAGGCCCAGGCTATTGAATCTGTGATCAAAGAGACCTTTGCTCTGGCAAAAAGACAGGTCACCTGGTTCAAAAAACAGCCCTTTACAATCTGGCTACACCCTATTAGAGACATAGATAAAATAAGGAGATTAACATGTTAGAAAGCATGACCGCCTATGGTTCTTGTGAGATAGACATTAACAACACAAGATTTACCATTGAGATCAAATCTGTAAATCACCGATTTTTTGAAGCAAGGGTAAAAATGCCCTACTCCATGTCTAAGTTTGATCCAGCCATAAGAAAGATACTAAAGGACAAGTTAGGCAGAGGCAGTGTAGATTGTTACATCAAGACATCAAAGATCTGCATGGATGATCCTAATTGTAGTGAGGCTGTAACAGTAGATCAGAACAGGCTGGCACAGTACATGAAAATACTGGATGAGATCAAATTCAAGTTCAAGATATCAGAGCCTATCAAGATGTCAGATATAATCAGCATACCGGACCTCTTTATTACAGAAGAAAAAGCGACCTTAGATGAGGGCCTAGAGAAAGAGCTTCTGGCTTCTGTAGAAATATGCGCAAAGAGCGTCGTAGAGATGCAGAGAGTAGAAGGGACTGCCCTTAAAGCGGTAATAGAGAATAACTTACGTTCAATAGAGGATTTCGTATCAAAGATAACCGCAAATTCCAAAGGCCTGCTTGAGCACACACTTGAGAAGATCAAAGACAAACTACAAAAGCTACTAGCCAGCACACAGATATCAGAGGACAGGCTACTTACAGAGGCTGGGATACTGGCAGAAAAGCTGGACATCAGTGAGGAGCTCGACAGGCTGAAGAGCCACATACAACAGTTCAGGGATGAAGTTAAGAATAATAACGATGTTGGAAGAAAACTTGATTTCATAGTGCAAGAGATAAACAGAGAGATAAATACAATAGCCTCAAAGGCCGAGGACAAGGACATCGTTTACTATTGTGTAGAGAGCAAGGCTCTTATAGAAAAGGTCAGGGAACAGATACAGAATGTCAAATAAAGCCACAAAAATATTCGTTATAAGCGCGCCTTCAGGCACGGGTAAAAGCACTCTCATAGTAGAACTGCTTAAGCTTATCCCTTCCTTGAAAAAAACAGTCTCTTATACCACGCGCGGACCAAGGGCCGGAGAACAGAACGGCGTAGATTATAATTTTGTATCTGAAAACGAATTCAAACAGCTTGAAAAGCAGGGAAAGTTCATAGAGACGGCTGTTGTGTATGGGAACCTTTATGGGACATCACTTGAAACTATAAACAAGTCACTTTTATCCGGTCAATTCCTCATAAAGGACATCGATACCCAAGGGGCCTTGAACCTTAAAAAAGCCTTAAAAGATAGCGCTGTATTGATATTCGTGGAACCGCCAACCCTGCAGGAACTAGAAAAAAGGTTGCGGGAGAGGAGTACGGATTCTGACGCAGTAATAAGGGGACGCTTGGAAAATGCTGTTAAAGAGATAAAAGAGTCTGTAAAATATGATCATACAGTCGTCAATGATTCCCTACAGCATACCGTTGATGAACTAAAAGAAATAGTGAATGGATATATGAAATGATGGTGCACCTGTTTGGAAATAAAGAAGCTGAAGCCAAGAAGCATCTGGATGAACTCCATGAGGCTATTGCTAAGTACTATCCAGACGCAGACCTTTCCAACATCGATAAAGCATATCATTTTGCCACGTTAAAACATGAAGGTCAGATAAGAAAATCTGGTGACCCATATTATATACACCCCGTAGAAGTTGCAAAGACCCTGACAAAGTTGAGAATGGATATACCGTCGCTTACAGCGGCCCTACTGCATGATGTCGTTGAGGATACAGAGGCCAGCCTGGAAGACATAGAGAAAGAGTTCGGCCAAGAGGTCAGGATACTGGTCGACGGTGTTACAAAACTATCCAAATATAATTTTAAATCTACAGAAGAAGCTCAGGCCGAGAATTTTAGAAAGATGGTCATCGCTATGGCCAAGGACATAAGGGTCATAATCATAAAGTTAGCGGACAGACTGCATAACATGAGGACCCTCAACCACCTGCCTGAGGAAAAGCAAAAAAGGATAGCACAGGAAACACTTGATATATATGCCCCGATAGCTAACAGGCTCGGTATAGCATGGCTAAAGATAGAGCTTGAAGATACCTCTTACATGTATCTTGAACCAGAAGTCTATATGGAACTGGTCAACAAGGTACAGAAGCAGAAGACAGAGAAAGAAAAATACATACATGAAGTTATAAAGATAATAGAGGAAAGACTAGCTGAGTTCCAAATAAAAGCAAAAGTATCCGGAAGACTTAAGAACTATTACAGCATCGCCAATAAGATGAAAAGTCGTAACCTGGACTTTGAGCAGATCTACGATCTGATCGCATTCAGGATAACCGTCGACGATGTGTCTCACTGTTATGAAATATTGGGCATAATACACTCCTTCTGGAAGCCGGTGCCTGGAAGGTTCAAAGATTATATCGCCATGCCTAAGCCCAACAATTATCAGTCTCTGCATACAACTGTTATCGGGCCGTACGGTGAAAGGGTCGAGATACAGATAAGAACACAAGAAATGCACAGGATAGCTGAATATGGTATCGCGGCTCACTGGTTGTATAAAGAAGGCCACATGGCCAACGACGACACAGAAAAGTTCACATGGCTAAGGTCGCTGTTAGAGAACCAGGATGAACTATCGGACCCAACAGAGTTGCTTGATTCTATGAAGATGGACCTCTTCTCTGGTGAGGTTTATGTATTCACTCCAAGAGGGGACGTGAGAGCTCTTCCTTTGGGAAGTACCCCTATAGACCTAGCATATGCAGTTCACACCGACGTAGGACACAGGTGCGTAGGTGCAAAGGTCAACGATATGATCGTTCCTTTGAAATATGAGCTCAAATCTGGTGACACTGTTGAGATCATGACCTCTAAGACCCAAGCACCAAAAAAAGACTGGCTAAAATATGTCAAGACGGCCAGAGCAAAAATAAAGATACGCCAATATCTAAAGACCATGGAAAAGGAACGTTCCAAGGAACTTGGATACCAGATGCTAGAAAAAGAGTTCAAGAAGCACGGCTTGTCATATCCTAACATGAACAAGGATGGCAAAATATCAGAGGCTGCTACAGCATTAAAATATAAGAATATAGATGAATTAGTAACTGCTGTAGGTTATGGACATGTAACACCACGAGAGGTAATAAACATAATCATACCTCCTCCACAGCAGGAAAAAGACAACAAACCATCGATATTCGAAGAGATCGTGCAAAGAGCATCTCGTTCAGTGCGTTCAGGCAGGGATGCTGTTAAGGTTAAAGGTGTAGAGGATATCCTAGTAAGGTTTGCAAAGTGTTGCACACCAGTACACGGTGAGCCTATAACCGGTTTCATTACCAGAGGACGTGGAATAACCATACATCGCAAGGACTGCCCTAAAGTATTAGAAATAGATCCAGAGAGGATCATAGACGTTGAATGGGAAAAGACCGTATCTGGAGCAAGAATAACAAGGATCAAGATAGAAGCATCGGACACTCCTGGACTTCTTGCAAAGATGAGCAAGGCTTTTGCGGAAGCTGGAGCTAACGTTGTATCAGTAGATATAAAGACCATGGATAATCAGAGGGCAATGTGCTACTTTGATGCGTCCATTGCCGACGTAACACAATTGAACAAGATATTAAGCAACCTAAAAAAAATACATGGGATATTTGAGGTCACAAGAATTGGTATCGTCGAAAAATAAAACAATAGCGGTCGGGATGAGTGGTGGGGTAGACTCCACAATAGCGGCATATCTGCTGAAGGAACAGGGATATAACGTCGTAGGTGTCACCATGTCCATCTGGGATAATTCAATAGATATCCCTGACCTGGGAAAGTCAGGATGCTATGGTCCTGGAGAAAAAAAGGACATAGAGTTTGCAGCCAGTATGGCAAAAAAACTAGGCATCAGGCACGAGGTAATTGACCTCTCAAAGGAATACAAGGACACCGTTATAAAATATTTCTGCAGTGAATATACCTGCGGAAAGACACCTAACCCTTGCGTTATGTGTAACCAAAAGGTCAAGTTCGGCTTTTTAATGCAAAGGACGCTGGAGCTTGGCATAAACTATGATCATTTTGCTACTGGTCATTATGTAAGGACAGAATTCGATGAGAAGAGAAAAAGATATTTGCTAAAGAAAGCAATAGACCCCAGCAAGGACCAGTCCTATTTCCTTTCATACTTAAAACAGGAGCAACTTGAAAAGCTGATCTTCCCTCTGGGCGAAAAGACCAAGGTGGAGATAAAAGAACTTGCCAGAGAACTTGGTTTCAATGAAGTAGCAGACAAGGATGAGAGCCAAGATTTTATAGAGACTGACGACTATTCCGTACTATTTGATAAGGGTGACATAAAAGAAGGCGATTTTGTTGATCTGGATGGTAAAAAGCTTGGTCGGCATAAAGGAATAATACACTACACGATAGGACAAAGAAAAGGGCTTGGCATCAGCGGAGGAAATTCTGGTGTTCTATATGTCCTAAGGATAGATGCTGACACGAATACAGTAGTGGTTGGCCCCGAGCAATATCTGTTCTCAGACACTCTAACAGCCACAGGCATCAACTGGATAGGAATACCTAGTCTAACATCAACTATGGATGTTAAGGCTAAGATAAGACAGCAACACAAAGAATCTGAGGCTTCTATAAGTCCAGTAGATATGAGCCATGACGTAACAGTAAAGTTTGCTAGCCCCCAAAGAGCCATAACCCCGGGACAGACAGTTGTCTTCTATGATGGAGATGTCCTAATCGGTGGCGGCGTAATTAAATAATAAACAAAAAGAAAGAGCGGGAACATTATTTGTTCCCGCTCTTAATATCACTTAACGACTAGCTTACGGTTACTTTATGTCCATTATCCTCTTGTCAGGTGTAGCGTCTATCGCAGCCTGTATAACTGGTTCTAGAACATCGACAGTTTTAGCTGAGATAGCACTATTGTGTAGGTATGTCGCAAAGGCTTTAACAAAATGAGTTTCTGCATCAGCGGCATCAATACCTGCACTTGCACATTTGAAAGGTTGATATAGAACAGCTTTTATAGGCTGGCATTGAAAAGTTCCTGCTATAGCTAACAAACAAGGGTCAGCTGGTACAACGATACTGCCACCATTAACCTTCTCACTAAGCCCACCAAGTTGCGCTGACGACTGTTGCTGTACCGTGCCTGAAAAATCTGCCAAACCACCAGCATAAGCAGAAGGTACTAACATTGCATATAGTGCTGTGGCGATCTTCTGTTGCTTTGAGATCTGGGCAAGGTTGACAACTGTATTGTCAAGAACAGAAGGTATCTCTTTAACTTTATCGTCTACAAGTTTAGCCAGAACTAGGTCAATATCTATGTCGCCGATAGCTACCTGTAATTTAGCAAGATCTGAGCATGCGCTCTTGCCATTTGTTACGAAAGCATTGTAGTCATCTTTGAATTTTAGGTATTCTGCTAGGCCTGCGCAATATTCTGTCGGAGCAAAAGCTAGGGCGTCATTAAGAACGGCTTTGACAGCAGTGCAATCAACCTTTGACTGATTACCGCCTAGAAGATCGTCAGCGACGTCATTAACACTTACTTTTCCAGCTCTTCCTGCACAAGCAGCAAAAAACAAAGTTGCTACAGCGACAAAAATAATTTTTTTCATTTTAATGACCCTCCGTTTCCTTTTTCAATAATTGAATTATAACAGATAATACAACTTAAGTCAATTATTTTTATTGACATA
>JBAXXF010000018.1:0-11604 GCA_037128035.1 bacterium
ATATAAAGAAGATTGTTCTCTTTATCTACCTTAGCGATACTTAGGTTCTGTGTAGTCACAGTCTCGTTTCCCATATGACCTGGCATTTTTCTTCCTTTAACAACACGGCCTGGTGTTTGGTGCATACCTATGGAACCAGGTCCTCTGAAACTCTCGTGTGTACCGTGAGTAGCTGGACGACCATGAAAGTTGAATCTTTTCATAACGCCGGCAAAACCCTTACCTTTTGATGTCGATGATACGTCTACGTACTCACCTTCGTTGAACTGTTCTATTGTTATCTTATCGCCAGGCTTAAGCGCGCCATATACTTCTTCGCAGAATTTGAATTCTTTAAGGAACTGTTTTACGGCTGTGCCTGCTTTTTTGAAATGGCCTTCTTGTGGCTTCTTGATGTTCTGTTTTCTAAGATCGCAATAGCCTATCTGAAGACAATTGTAACCCTCGACCTCTGAGGTCTTCTTTTGGATAACTTCACATGGACCAACTTCAAGGACAGTTACAGCGATCCTCTCACCGTTCTTCTCGTTGAAGATCTGTGTTGTTCCGATCTTTTTACCTAAAATACCTTTGTTAATAGGAGCTATGGACATTTGACACCTCCAGGTGTTTTATTTTTGAGACTTTTGGAAAACCTGTTCCCGCTCCCACAGTAACAGTCCATTTTCCATCACATCTCGATTGAGCAAACCATATAAACGATATTTTGCTTTGGAAGTCAAGCCCTTAGTATGCCTTGTACCTGATGTTGCCAAGTAGCTCGTAAACCAGGATAGCATTAACTCTTATGTTCTTCTGGGAAGGAATGAGGTCCTCAATATGCAGGCCCTTATCCACTAGGTAGGCCGCAGGGTAGGGAATTACGGACACTCCCAGCTTTTGGGCCATGTTTAGGCTCCTTTTCATGTGTATGGCTGATGTCACAAGTACGACCTTTTTGAATTTATGTTCTTTTACTATCTTTTCAAGCTCAACAAAATTTTCATAAGTATTACGACTTTCTACATCTAGTATCATCTTGTCTTTTGGAACACCAAGGTCTGCCAGTATCTTTTCTGCTATCTCTGATTCCGCAAGCTCGTCTTTTTGGGTCTTTCCACCTAATATTATTAGGGGCTTTTTGGATGATTCATAAAGGCCCAAAGCAGATATTAACCTCTTTAAAAATTGCTCTCCCACCTTGCTGGACGCATCTTCAAAGAGTCCCTTGTTTATGCCGCCTGTCAGGATGGCAATAGCGTCGTACTCTGAGCTACTTATCGCTTTTTTAGGAGCAAAAGCCTCAAGGTCCTGTAGGGCAGGTTTGCTTGCCACCAGTGTTGTAGACAGATAGGAAACCACAATGGTCAGTATCCATATCGTCCACTTTTTTGTTTTGCTCAACTTTTTATTGGTCCCGGCCCAGATGCTGAGCAATATAAATACCAAGATCAATCCTGGTGCTGTGATAGAGAAAAGCATTACATCCTTAAAGATACCCATACAGTAAGAGATATAATCAAAAGTTTGTGACGTAAATACTTTTAATTCAGTGAAAGCCTAGTTTATGTCTCCTGGCACATAGCCTGAAAAGCCTTCATTTAGGTCCACTGCAGCGTAGTCAACAAAACCCTTTGATACATCTATGGTCTCCATTGTCTTGGCACTTACGGACAGAGGTTCAAGAGTTTCATAACCTTTGAGCCAGGACGTTATCGTATAAGAGGTATTGGTCATATGATGTCTTCCAACAAGTACCAGCGAGTCATCAGGATAAGAAACAAGAGCTAGCTGCTGTGCCATGAGGTTGCTGTTATAGCCGTTGAAGCAATTTGGATAGTTCAATAATTTTAAGAGAGCCATATACGAATTAGTACCGGAATAGTAGTATCCTGCGGCGGTCTGATCCCCAAATGTCTTCTTTATTGGGCTATAAAAACAGTTACATTTCTTTGGTTCGCTTATTTCATTGCAAACGGAGAGTCCCTCGTAGAAAGATCCCTGCCCATGATCTCCCAGGATCGAACCAATAACAGTGAAAGTCGCTGTCAGGTCTAGTTGTATCTCTTCATTGCCTTGTAGCACTAGATCTGTAAATGATAGGATGCTTGAATTGTTATTCATTTGTATGGTGGCTGGAAGCTCTTCAACATTGTTTTCAGCTCTGTTGACCTTAATGGTCAATATTGGTGATGCGAATGCTGCCTTATATCCTAGCTGAGGCTCAGTGTAGTAGTCATATCTTGTATATGGATAATAATACGGTGCTGAAGCCTCGTAAGACACTTGAGCCATTGCCTGTGTCCTTTTTGTGTCTGAAATGAAAGCTGCTGTGTTATTGCTTACATCTATACTTCCGTTCAAGCTTATAGCAAAGGGAAGGGTATTCCTTATGTATATAGAGTCTATAACATAGTTGTTGTCGCTGGAGTCCATCTTATAATATGGTAGCTCAAGCGTCTCTGCTCTTCTGTCAAAAACAATAGGATCGCTTAAGTGAGAAGAAAGATGAAACGTTATGTCGCTGGAATAAATTTTATTATCATTGGTGCTTATCTTTATGTTGAAGACATGTTGTTCATATGGTGCAGAAGTTAGTACTCCTGAACCCATTTTGTTTGAATGTATAGGGACTGTATATGTGTCATCAGTCGCATATATAATAGAATGATCTGTTTGAATTAAGATATTACCCAGGGAGTCTTTCTTTATGTATGAATATGTAACAGAAGAAATGTCACTTGTTTGAATATTAGATATTTGGAACTTGATCGCGGGAGCTTTAGCTATGTCAGCATTTGTGAGCAGCTCAGAATCCGCTACTATCAAAGAGCTGATCTCATTCTGGGTAGCTGTGTTGTCTTGTATACTCTCCAGATGGCAGTTTTGGCTATCTGAACAGTTTAAAATGTTCTGATCCACGACCAGTACTGGCACTGGGTCTGCTGTAGCTTCCTGGCCCTGTACGGTCTCGCTAGGGGCAGGGTCAGTATTGTAGACTGAGGGCATCCTTCTGCTCATGTAGGAATTCATCGGATCATCTGAGCACCCATGCATTAGGATCAGCGATACAAAAAATGTGAATACTAAGGTTCTTTGTCTCATGATTACCTCCTTTTATAAGGTGCCAAAGCACCTCTATTGTGGAGTTGATAGACAAAGACCATTCCATTCTGGGATAAACTAAAGAATGCGTCTGGTGGTATGAAAAATTAAAAGTATTGACTGGAATTGAACAGAACTACTGTTTGTTGTTGTAGCAACCATTGTAATAAGGGGAGGTTCCATATGCTATCATGAACTCACCCATAAGATTGGTCTCTATAAGGCCGGCTGTCAGCATTATGAAATTAGGTCTCAAAAGATTTTTGCTGGAATCAAAGGTCGGACTTGTGGTCGCGTGTACGGTAAGACCTCCTGCCTTATATACGCCATCCGTAAAATCGGCAGATGTGACACCTTCTTTACCAACTAGATTTATTGAACCTAGAGAACTGCACGCTGATCTGGAATCTATGCCGCCAGAAGCTATGGTACTTATATTTTCTCTGCAGGCGATAAACCTAAGAGTGTATCCGTGATAACTATCTATGAGGCCTATTGGGAAGCCACCGTCCGGTGCCTGTATCGTTATTTCCATTTCTCCATCGCCTTTGTCTATGGCTACGAGTTTTGCGAATGTCGCTTTTGCAAATGAAGGTGCTGTTCCTACGGTAAGTCCAGATGGAACGACCATAGTAGAGGTGTATCCTGTGCAATCAACTGTGGCTGCCGTTGTGGAAGGGACTGGTGTAGTTTTTCCATGATTGCTACACGAAGAGAATACCAACGCTATTGCGATCCCTGCAAGCAAAAAGTGAGAACGTCTTAGATCCACAGCGGGTAAACCTCCAGTTATTTACTTACGAACCCAGCATCTATCTGTCTTTGAACTTCTGTAGGAGAGACCGCTGTTCCGGCGCATGTCCCACACTCGTCATATATTTGTATGTATTTTAAAGGCAAATAATCGGTTAGATCTAGTCTTCCAACTAGCTTTGTTGCTGTTCCGTCCGGGCATGGTGTACTGGTGCCGGTAACGTAGAAAGCTGTTGTTGTTACGTCTGCTACAGGGATCCTTATAGCTGTAAGGTCCATTACTGCGCCAGGGTTTGAAGCTGTATTTGAGGCATAAAAATTGATAGTTTTGCTAGCCAGTGAACTGACTGGAATAGTTCCGCCGTTCGTTGAAGGAATTGCCACGCATATTAATAGTGTATTGGCGTCTTCCATAGCCATGGTGTATGTAACTGTGACGACTTTTCCCGCTAGGGTAGTATCGTCTGGATTCCCGTAGCAACCCATCTTGTTGTCCCCAACAAGGTAATAAGCAAAAAGCTGCGTTTGAGTAGAGGCAGCCTGATTAGACGCTGATTTGGGGTCACTAAGCTCCAAACAACCTGTCATTAACGTGGCTACCGTTGCTGTTATTATTAGTGCTAGTAATCCTTGTTTCATGGCTACTTTCTCCTATGTGTATATATATCGGAATCCATACTTGTATTATACAATAAATGTTGCAAAAGTCAAGCTTTTTTGATGTTTTTGTGCATAACCCCCTATTTCCCTTAATATTTATATTTACAATTTAAAAGGAACTATGCTAAAAAGTTGCCTGCTTTCAGTAGCTCAACTTGGGGCATTAGCTCAGTTTGGTAGAGCGCTTCGCTGGCAGCGAAGAGGCCAACGGTTCAAGTCCGTTATGCTCCACCAAGTGTCGCAGTTGAGTGACTATTTTAAATTAGAGGGTGATTATTATGTATGCAATCGTAAGAACAGGCGGAAAACAGTACAAGGTAAAACCAGGAGATAAGTTCACAGTTGAAAAACTTACTGGCGATAAAGGCGGTTCCATAGGGATAGAAGACGTACTTCTTATATCAGAGGAGAACGATTCAGAACCTGTTATAGGCAAGCCTGTTATAAGCGGTGCAAAGGTTGACTGCGAAATAGTTTCTCAGGCTAGAGCAAAAAAAGTCATAGTCTTTAAATTCAAGAAAAGAAAAAGATATATGAGGAATAAGGGACACAGACAGCACCTTACCATGCTCAAAGTTAAGAGCATCTCTTATGGCGATAAAAACTGGGTAATGGAGGAAAGCAAGTAATGGCTCATAAAAAAGCAGGTGGTAGTTCAAGGAACGGAAGAGATTCTTCCGGCCAGAGATTAGGCGTTAAAATATTTAGCGATACAGTTGTAAAAGCAGGGAATATCCTTGTTCGTCAAAGAGGAACAAAGATCCAGGCTGGTAAGAACGTTGGGGTAGGCAAGGATTATACATTGTTTGCTCTTATAGACGGTGTAACAAGCTACAAAATAGTAGGGAAAGCCAGGAAGGCCACAGTGTCTGTTCTGCCTGTTACAACAGCGACAGCTAATTAGGTCTAGAAATTAATCTAATATAAAAAGGGGTGGTTTTAATCGGACCATCCCTTTTGTTTTATAACGGAGATGCATGAAGTTCATTGATGAGGCAGTAATATACATAAAGTCAGGTGACGGTGGACGTGGCCGCGTCAGCTTTTTTCCTAAGAATGGTGGTCCGGACGGCGGCGAAGGCGGAAAGGGTGGAAGTATAATCTTTAAGGCTTCCAGCAATAAGAACACCTTGATAGATTTTAAATTCCAGACAAAATATATAGCGGCTAACGGTGAACCAGGAGGGCCCAACAACAGGACTGGGGCTAACTCTGAAGATCTTGTGATAGCCGTTCCAGCGGGTACCATAATAAAAGATAGAGATACTAAAAAAATATTGGCTGATCTTGATGGGACAGAAAAGACCGCGGTCATTTTAGAGGGTGGAAAAGGCGGTAAGGGAAACCTGTATTTTTGCACACCTTCACGTCAGGCCCCAGATTATGCACAGCCTGGGATCAAAGGCTCAGCTAAATGGGTGATAATAGAACTTAAGCTTCTAGCTGATGTAGGTATCGTTGGACTTCCTAATGCCGGTAAATCTACGCTGATATCTAGAGTAAGTGCAGCAAGACCTAAGATAGCGGACTATCCTTTTACTACGCTGGTACCAAACCTTGGCGTGGTCAAATATGGTGATGATGATTTTGTAATGGCTGATGTTCCTGGTCTTATAGAGGGTGCTCACCAAGGAACAGGTCTTGGTATAAGGTTCTTAAAGCACATAGAAAGGACAAAGGTCTTGGTCCATATGGTTGATGTTTCAGCCGCCATAGATGATCCTATAATGAGCATAGATGTCATAAATAATGAGTTAGCAAAATTCTCGGACACAATGGGTAAAAAGCCCATGCTCTACGTGCTAAATAAAATCGACTCAGCTACCTCAGAGACGCTCAGTTCAGTAGAAAAATATCTCAAGGATGCTAAACTTGATTTTGTTCCAATATCTGCCGTTACTGGTGAGGGCATAGACATCCTACTTAAGAAGGTCCATTCAATGTTAAAGGGTAAATTAAGCCCAGTGACATAATGTCTTTTACGCTCTATAAGGGGTGGCATGTCAGAAAAAATAATAATCTTCGGCGGTTCTTTTGATCCTCCCCATCAGGGGCATAAGGCGCTTGTTGAGCATGTAAAAGAGCTCTTTACACCGGATAGGTTCATAATAGTTCCTTGCTTCATTCAACCACTAAAACCTGGTCAGTCAGCCGATCCTCAGAGTAGACTTGATATGGTCAAACTTTTATTTGGTACTGCTGACTTCCTAGTATCTGATCATGAAATAAAAAAAGGTGATGTAAGCTATAGCATAGATACGATAATGCATTTTAAAGAGATATTCAAAGAGGCTGATATCTATTTCCTTATGGGTGAAGATTCCTTAATGAACATAAAGAAATGGAAAGACTATGAGAGACTGCTTGAAACTTGTAAGTATATAGTTGTATCAAGGACAAAGGGCGAATCCGACAAGCTCAGGACCTTTGCGGCTGAGCTAGAAAGCAGATATGAAACGGAGATACATGTGGTAGATGATTTTTATCACGCAGCCTCTTCAACGGAAATAAGAGCAAAACTTTTGAACGGTATAAAACCAGAATATGTGAATCCTAACATCTTTAGCTATATAAGAGCGCATGATCTTTATAGAGGATAGATAAGTGTTCAACAAAGTAATATTTTTGCAATTTGGGAAATTCAAATCTCCGGAATATAGTGCTGTATTCCAGGACTATATTGAAAGGCTTAAACACTATACCAAAGTGGAAACAAGGGAAATAAAGATAGAAAGGGATGACCCAGAGTTCTTCAACAAAATAAAGGATAAGATAGAGTCTGCCTTGGAAGGCACTACTATCCTTGCTTTTAGCGAACGCGGTAAACAACCCAACAGTATAGAGTTTTCTAATTTCATAGAAAATGGTTCGGGTGTATTATCCGTAGTTGTTGGTAGTTCTTGGGGGCTTCCAGCATATATAGAGAAAAAGGCCCAGTACCTTTTATCGGTAGGTAGGCTTACACTGCCTCATGAAGCTGTGAGGGTTTTGTCTAGCGAGCAGATATACAGGGCTTATACGATCATCAGAGGAGAGAACTATCACAAATGAAGATAGCTTTGTGTCAGATAAATTCGATAGTTGGGGATCTGGAAGGTAACGCTAAGCTTATCCTTGAATATTATGCCAAGGCCAAGGCTGCAGGCGCAGATCTTGCAGTGTTCCCAGAGCTTGCATTGACGGGGTATCCACCACTGGACCTTATAGAAAGAAAAGATTTTGTATTAAAGGCGCTTCACATACTGACCACTAAAATAGTTCCAAATATTACAGGCTGTGGTGCTGTGCTTGGGTCCATAAACCGCAACTATAATGCGGGCAAGCCATATTATAATTCCGCCTTCTTCATTGATGATAAACTTATAGTGTCCGTAATAAACAAACAATTGCTTCCGACATATGATCTCTTTGATGAGCGTCGTTATTATCAAGAAGATAACTATTCATGTCCTGTATATTATAAGGGGCTAAGGCTTGGCATACATATTTGTGAGGATATGTGGAGGAACGAGAGTGAGTATTCACAAAAGCTCTATCCAATAGATCCTGTGGATAATCTTGGAGAGCAGGGCGTTGATATCTTTGTTAACCTTTCCGCCTCTCCTTTTGCAAGAGCGAAGGACTTAAAGCGTCAGAGGATAATGAAAAAGAGCTCTTTAAAATGGAACGTTCCGTTCCTAATGGTTAACACCGTTGGCGCTAATGACTCTGTTGTCTTTGATGGACGAAGTAAATATATCTCTTCTAAAGGAGAAGTCCTTGTGGAGGGGAAGGCCTTTGAAGAGGATTTTGTAATAGTTGATACTGATAAGGAGATCCAAACTCCTGTGGTCAAGGATAGCGATATAGAAACAGTGCATAAGGCGTTGGTCCTTGGATTAAGGGATTATGTGAAGAAGAACGGATTGAGCGGTGTAGTTGTGGGTATAAGTGGAGGTATAGACAGCGCTGTTTGTGCCGTGCTTGCAAAAGAAGCTGTAGGCGCAAAAAATGTTACATGCGTTACTATGCCAACACGTTTTTCCAGTGAAGGAAGCATTAAGGACAGCGAAAAACTTTGCAAGAATATTGGCGTGGAATTCGTAAAGATACCTATTGAAGACATGTTCCAAAAGATGACAGATGATATCAGATCTAACAGCAATCTAACGCTGAAAGATGTTACCATGGAGAACATCCAACCAAGGCTAAGGGGCACTATACTAATGGCGTTCTCAAACACTATGAATGGAAGGATAGTAATAGCTCCAGGTAATAAATCAGAGATAGCGACCGGATATTGTACGTTATATGGAGATACCTGTGGGGCACTAGGACTTATAGGTGATATCTATAAAACGGAAGTCTTTGAGCTTGCAGATTTTATTAACAGGGATACTGAGGTGATCCCTATGGAGATAAGGAACAAAAAACCAAGTGCGGAGCTAAGGCATGACCAGTACGACACTGACACACTTCCTCCTTATGATGCGTTGGATACGGTCCTCAAATTATATATAGAGGATAACCTATCGCCAGAAGAGATATATACAAAGGTGTCCATGAATAAGAACACGGTGGATATGATAATAGAAATGATCTTAAGGAGTGAATTCAAACGCAAACAACTACCACCTGTAATAAAGATATCTACCAAGAGCTTTATTCTAGATAGACGCTGGCCAGTAGTGCATAAATTTAAATAAGGGGATCCTTATGATCAAGATAGATATCATTGTTGCCATCTCCGCGGTAGCTACTACATTGTTAGCAGCTATGACGTGGGGAGTTTATAGGTCAATACATAAGTTAGAAAAAAGGCGCTATGAAGAGGACAAACCCTCTGTCGACTTTTGGGTGGTCAACCCATCCAAAACCGTTTGGGTTAACACCGGCAACAAAGCTATGTTGATACAGGAATTACGTATCAAAGGCCAAAACAACTTTCCTGCAAAGAATTACAGTTTATATACTGACGGAGCAAAGATAAAAAATTCCCCTGCTAATTTAGAAAATTTTGTTTTGGCTATTGATACCCCATATTACATAGAGTTCTCTGTAGAGGCTGGCACGGCGGAACTAACTTTTGAGATATTTTTCTATGATGGTGAAACTTTTACTAAAACAATAGCTATTAATGAAAAAGGCCCTCACAGCATCAGCTGCATTTAAACTATCTGCTCAATCCTCTTTTGGATAAAACCAGTCTTCTATAAAGAACAACATTACAGCGATGTCCTGATCAGAGCAGGTGGGGGACTGTTCCAACGTTATATTTATCTTTTTTATGAATTTCAGCGTTGAGCCTGAGGTCTTAAGTGTTGCTATGTCATTCTTGTATTGCTCGTTTATATCCTTTATCTTTTTGCTTGGGGTTGAACCAACTGATGCATTTATGATCTTTTCATTTTTGCTGTTGGTCTCAATTGATACGCTTATAGCTTCCATTTCCATTGACGGTGTCTTTATACACTTTATCATAAAATCAGGGGCAAACGATTCTTCCAGAGTGACTATGGACAGGGCCTGATTATTTATATCTGCTATATCCATGTGACATCTTGGCTCTTCTGAATAAGCGTTAAGGCTAAAGATAATGGACATTAAAATGCTTAACATGTTTAGTTTCCCCCTTTGTTGCAGATCATTATTACACCCATGCCTATGGCGTATAACAGTGCGGCAGCCATTGGTACTAATACGAGCCAGGCTACTAGGATCTTCTTTTTAGATCTTTTTATTTTAGTTGTTCTAGTTTTCACTGGTTTTAATATCTCTAATGCCTTCTTTTCGTCTTTTGAATTAACTCTAACTTTTATTCCACCGATCATATTGGAGTAAAACCAATTCATTGTGACCATGTGTTTGCTATCAAGCCAGCTATCTATCCCATGTGACATAAGCTTGGACTTGATAACTTCAGCCTCTGATAGGTCCCTGCAGACCTGTATTACGGTAAAAGTGTCTTTCACTCTATTTTCCGGTATGCTCGAAACCTCCGCCAGCTCTTATCGTGTCAGAGAGTTCATCTGTTTCTATAAGGTTTGCGTGAGTTACTGTTTTAAGAACGCCCTGAGCTATCCTTTCTCCACGTTTTATAACAAAATTTTCTTTTGAATGGTTGATCAAGATTATCTTAACTTCTCCACGATAGTCACTATCTATGGTACCTGGCGTATTCACGATGCTTATACCGTTCTTTGCCGCCAAACCGGAGCGTGGACGTATCTCCATCTCATATCCAAGCGGTATTTCAAACATTAACCCAGTTGGGATAAGTTTTATCTGTCCAGGTTCAAGCACTTCATCCTTATCAATGAAAGCACTCATATCAAAACCGGAGGAGCCTATTGTTTTATATTCGGGGAGGGGGAGGTCGTTACCGGGAAGCCTTTTGATCTTTACATCTACGAGGGACATTATCAACCTCCATAAAATAAGGATAAAAAAAGGGCGGCTATTAAGCCGCCCTTTTTTAAGATATTTACATCTTACTTTTTAACGGCTTTCATGCTGAGCCTTGCTCTGCCCATCTTATCCTTTCCAAGATATACAACGCGTACAGCCTGACCATCTGAAAGGACGTCAGTTACTTTATCTACACGGGTATCAGCCATTTCACTTATGTGAACAAGAGCTTCTTTGCCTGGTAGATATTCAACGAATGCGCCAAAGTCCATTATCTTCTTGACCACACCGTCGAAAACTGTTCCTTCATCTGGTTCGCCTGCGATGCCTTTGATTATGCTTTTTGCAAGTTCAAGGCTATCCCTGTTAGCTGACATGATATTAACTTCACCGGCGTCATTGATGTTTATCTTTGCGCCAGTTCTTTCAACTATGCTCTTTATTACCTTTCCACCGGAACCGATAACATCCTTTATATATTCCTGGTCTATCTTAAGGACTTCAACTCTTGGAGCAAACTCGGACATTTCACTAGGCTTTGTGATGGCTTTTTCCATTTCACCTATTATGTGTATCCTTCCGTCCTTTGCTTGAGAAAGAGCCTGTGTCAGGATCTCTTCTGTAACACCAGCGATCTTTATATCCATCTGGATAGCTGTTATACCTGTCCTTGTTCCGATAACCTTAAAGTCCATATAGCCAAGATGATCTTCATCACCA
>JBAXXF010000019.1:0-11570 GCA_037128035.1 bacterium
CCTTTTTCCCTTAGTTTTGTAGTGGCATTGTCTTCCATATCGTCCGTTTCAAGGGCAAAACCCACCATGAACTGTTTTCCTTTACGTTTTGATAGCTCGCTGAAAACATCAACGGAAGGTTTTAAATGTATGGTGAGGTCTTTTTGTGATTTTTTTATTTTCTTTGGAGCAGGGTTATTACCAAAGTCACATAACGCCGCGGCACTTACATATATATCGGTGTCATCAAAGATCTCAGAGACGTTCTTAAGAACGTCTTCAGTAGTATCAACGAGTATTATTAATTCGGCATAATAAGTCACCCATGGAAATCTTTCCACCACTTCATTATTGCAAACTAGAGTGACCTGAGCCCCCCTCAACCAAGCCTGCCTCACAAGCTCTACGCCCATTGTACCGCTAGAGCTGTTAACTATATATCTAACAGGGTCTATGTACGACTTAGTGGAGCCTGCTGTTATTATCATCTTTTTGTCTAGGAACTGTGATTCTATTTCTGCTCTTTCTGTTTCTCCTATTACTATCTCATATATAAGCTTTGTATCAGGCAGTCTTCCTTTTCCTGACGTGCCACAGGCAAGTTCGCCTTCTGCAGGTTCGTAGACAACATATCCCCACTGCCTTAATTTGGAAACATTCTCTTGTACCGATGGATGAGTGTACATATTAACATTCATGGACGGAAAAATATAACAAGGCTTATCGAGCGCTAAGATAACGGTACTCAAAAGATCATCACAGGCGCCATTACATATCTTTGCCATTGTATTAGCTGTAGCCGGAGCTATTACCATAAGATCAGCCCACTGTGCTAGTGAGACATGTTCAACATCTTTAACATTGCTGAACATCTCCGTGTAACATCTGTTATGACTTAGTGTCTCTAGTGTAACTGGCGTAATGAACTGTTTACCGTTCTCAGTTAAGATGGTCTTTACTTCATGCCCATCCTTAACAAAGAGCCTGACAAGGTCAGCCACTTTATATGCCGCTATTCCACCAGATACGCCTATTAGGATATTCATGTTCTCACCTCTTGCGTGCAATATTTTGCATGCCCTTAAATATAAGATCGTCTACATATGTAAATTTTTTCTGGCTCAGCTCATTAAAAAAAGTACCAGCTCCGCCAGTTATGAACAATTTAAATTCATCAACGGCTGATCTAGCTTTTACGTCATCTATTAAACTAGTAACACCCCTTATCAGGGTATTACAGACCCCATTTATCATTGCATCCTTTGTCGTCTTACCTATAAGGCTGTTGGGTAGATGAGATCTTAAAGAAGGAAGTAATGCTGTGTGGTCATTAAGGGACTTAAGCTCTAGATCAAAGCCTGGGATTATTATTCCGCCTTCAAGGTAAGCCTCATTATTCTTGAAATTAACAAAGTCCACAGTAATAGCAGTACCTGCATCTATGACCACGCATGGTGACTTAACCAGTGTTAGAGCTCCTTCTATGGAGAGCAGTCTATCAACACCTACACCGTCAACATTAAAACTGAAAGAGTATGGGGAGGACTTATCTATAACGTAAAAATCCCTCTCCATGGATATCAAGCCTTCTTTTATCTCACCAAGGACGTGAGGCACAACGCTTGCCACTATTATTTCATTGTCGTTCTTGAAATAGGGAAGAAAGTTCTTAATGTTAAAACCCTTGGTATCAATACTGGTTATTTCCCCGGTATTGCTAAGTATCTTAGTGTTGGTGTTACCTACGTCTATGAACATAATTTAACCCTCTCTAACCTCTTCCGCAAAATCATTGACCGCTTTTTTGATCTCTTCATATAAATTAAGCTTTGGTTTTACAAAAGAAGGGACCTTAATATTAGTTAACCCAACAAGGTCGTTTATCACTAAAACCTGTCCGTCAGTATACGTACCAGAACCTATTCCTATGGTAGGTACTTTTATCTCTTCTGTTATCTTCTTTGCAAGGTCCTGGTTAACACACTCAAGGACTATGGAGAACACTCCGGCCTTTTCAAGTTCTACAGCATCTTTTAGCATCTCTTCTGCAGAATCTTTTGTGTTACCTTGTGTCTTATAACCGCCAAGCATTAGATAACTTTGTGGGGTAAGCCCAAGATGACCCATAACAGGGACCCCGGCCGTTCTCAATTTTTCAATAAGTTGTATATGTTCTCTTCCACCCTCTATCTTAACGCCGCGGGCTCCGGTCTGTTGCATTACGTTCATTACATTCTCCATGGATTTCTCTATCCCCATGGATATGCTCATGAACGGCATATCGATTATCACTATTTTGTTAGGCGCACCTTTTACTACGGCAGCACCGTGATGGATCATGTCATTTAAAGTAACCGCAATTGTATCTTTATGACCAAGAATGACATTACCCAGTGAGTCTCCCACTAGTATCATGTCTACCTCTGTATCGTTGATTATCCCCGCCATGGAGAAATCATAGGCTGTTATCATCGATATTTTCTTTTTCCCTTTAGTGGACACTATGTTGGTTGGGTACATAAAATTATCCCTCCTTTATAGTCAGCTTGTGCAGTGCTTTATCAAAATCGACGGCTTTCTTTTTTATGTTGTTCAAAACGCTTTCTCTGTTCTGCTTTTTAAAAAATGAAATGAATTTTTTGGACTCAATATCCTTAAGAGAATTTATGAGCACTTCCTCTACCGATCTTCCACGGTCCATATCGTCCCAGACCTTTGAACCTCCGGACATTGCAAGCGGGCTTATAGCCTCGTACATTCCAGCGATACCTTTTTCCTTTATCACATCCAGTATGTAAGAAAGCTCGTGGACACATTCCTGGACCGCAACTTCTTCTGGTATCCCCTTTTTCTTGAGCATGTCAAAAGCCCTGACCATTAGATAAGGAACTCCGCCACACAGTAATACTTGCTCCGTAAAAAGATCAGATACTGCTTCTTCAAAAAAAGTGGCATCCAGCAGCGGTGCAAGTCCAAGCTTTTCTGCCAGGTCCTTAACTATCGCTTTATCAGTATTTGACGTTACAAAATATGCGGCCGGCGTTGTTCTCTTGTCCAAGTAATTGAACCTTACAGCCTTAGCAATTCCCTTTGGGGCAAGAAGCGCTTTTCTGACCTTTGGATCAAGGCCAAGATACCCAATGCTGTAGCCGTGTGCAAAGATAAAGAGCGATGATGGATTTATGCGATTCTTATATTTGTTGAAAAAATCTTCATGTCGTTCGTCTGGTATCAAGAGACAGAACACTCCACCTCTCTCCAGTCCTTCTTCTATACTTACAACTTCAAAGCCATCATTCCTTGCTTGTCGAGTAGATCTGCTATTATCAGAAAGTAGAACATAAACGACCGCACCTGAATCTTTTAAATTTTTAGCCCAGACAGAGCCTTGATTACCATAACCTATTATGTTCACTACAAGTCTATTTTTGAAATCGGAAGTCTTGCTTGTGAGATCCTTACCTTTTTTTAATTCCAGTATTTTATCCAAAGCCTGCTTAGACCAAACCCTCCATCCCCTTCCATCTCTCATCGCAGGAGGAATTAGTTTAGCTTCTTCCCACCTTAGAAGTGTATTCTTTGATACACCTACCAGGCGCGCTAGTTCGTTGGTTTTGTAATGTGGACCAGTCACCTTTGACCTCTTAGGTATAGTTAGGTATACCCACAGAGCTTTTGTGTCAAGTAGCTATAATACGACCAGGCTTTTTACATGGCCCAGCGTCTAATAATATGCCTTACTATTTGAGCTGATTCTTCCATTTCTTCTAAAACGACCCACTCACGGACTGAGTGCATCGCATAATAGCCAATAGCCATGTCCGGGGTCAATAAGCCTCTATAGCTTAAGCGGGAACCATCCGTTCCACCCCTTGCAGGACTGAACACTGGTTTTAGTCCGGTCATCTCAAAAGCATCTTTTATATAAGCAACCACTCTTGGGTCACTATCCAATTTATATTTCATGTTCCTGTATTGTTCTTTTATATCTACTTCCGCGCCACCCTTAAATTCCTGAGCTACAGATTCCGCAAGTTTTTTGATCCTCTGTCCTCTTTCGGCTAAAGCCTCAACGGCAAAATCCCTGACAAGACAAATGACCTTAACTGATTCAACATCACCTTCCATTTTTAATGGATGTAAAAAGCCTTCTCTATTTTCCGTCGTTTCCGGCCTTTCATTCATTGGGACTTTTTCTAGAAAGCGAGCAGCTATCCTCATCGCGTTTATCATTTTATTCTTTGCCTGCCCCGGATGTGTGTTGTTGCCTTTGAATCTTATGGTCATTAGATCTGCACAAAAAGTCTCTTCAGAGATAGTAGAATGCCCCTCACTATCTAAAGTGTATGCTGCAGCAGCGTTTAATTTCTTGATATCAAGAAGATCAGCACCATGACCGACCTCTTCATCTGGAGTGAATATAAAGAGAACATCCCCATGTGGGAATTCTTTGTCTGTAACAAGTGACTTTGTAACTTCCATACACACTGCAGCTCCTGACTTATCATCGCCACCAAGCAGAGTGCTACCATCTGTCGTTATAATGGTCTTACCTTCTTTTTCTTTGAGCTCAGGAAAATCAGAAAGAGTAAGGACCACGCCGTTCTTTGGAAGTTTAATATCGGCTGGTTTATAGTTCTTATGGATAATAGGGTTAACGCCTGCACCACTGCTCTCATATGAAGTATCAAGATGTGCAATAAATCCTATCGCAGGAGCTTTAACGTTCCCTTTCACCCTTGCAACCACGTAACCGTGCTTATCCTGTTCAACATCTGTGATCCCAAGTTTCTTAAGGTCACTGACTATTACCTTACCAAATTCTATTTGCCCCGGAGTACTAGGCACAGTGTCTGCACCATTTTTAGATGCTGAATCTATTTTTACATACCTTATGAAAGCATCCAGTAGATAATCCCTATCAACCTTGTAATTGTAGATCATTTCTAAGCCCTCCTATGGAACTATGCTATACCACGGACAAGCGCGCAGGAAAAACCTTTAGATTCAAGAATAGATCCAAAGAGCTCAAGCTGGTGCTGGTCGTAATACTCGTTCTGGTCCTCATCCTGATTTATATTACACTTTTGTATGTATATCTTATCTGTAGGACTTAAAAACCCCAGAAGTTCGGCTAGACTGCTACTGTTTATAAAGTCCGGATAACAGGTCATCCTTAGTTCATAATCTATGCCGGAGTTCCTTATTATCTCATACGATTTATAAATTATTCCACCGTCTATACCAAGGCATTCCATATATCTACTAAAAGACGTTTTAAGGTCAAGAGCCACGTAGTCTACAAGTTTTTCTTCTATTGCTCTTTTTACTATCATTGGGAAAGAGCCGTTTGTATCAAGTTTTATCAAAAGGCCGTATCTCTTTTTTATCTCTTTGCAAAAAGCCAAAAGGTCGGGTTGTAACGTTGGTTCCCCACCTGATATAGAAATACCGTCTATAAACTTTTTTCTTTCTTCTATTATCTCGAAAACCTTTTCTGTGGAGATCAGTTCCGTCTCGGCAAAATCAAAGGCTATCTGTTTGTTATGGCAGTATGGACATCTCATGTTGCATCCTAGAGTAAATACCGTGGATGCGATTTTTCCTGGATAGTCCACCAGGGTCGTTTTTTGTATACCCGCTATTTTCATCAGATCTGGCTCAACTTGTACGTCGACCTTATTTCAAATTCTTCCTGCTTTCCTCTATTCCATTGTCTCACTGGTCTATAAAACCCAACGACCCTGGAGAACACTTCTGTTTCGCATGTTCCATTGTTGCTTGGACACACATCATGCCTTCCGCCAAAATAACCATGATGATTGCAAACCGTAAAAGTGGGCGAGAGAGTAAAATACGGAAGTTTGAATCCCGTCGCTATCTTTCTAACAAGGTTCTTGCATGAATCAGATGAATCTATCTTCTCTCCGATAAAGCCATGAAGGACCGTGCCTCCGGTATATTGAGTCTGTAGATCGTCCTGAAGCTTTAATGCTTCAAAGATATCACTGGTAAAGTTGACCGGAAGATGTGTGGAGTTCGTATAGAAAGGAACGTCCTTGCCTTGAGTTATTATCTCTGGATATGTTTTCTTATCTATCTGAGCAAGTCTGTATGAAGTGCCTTCTGCCGGTGTTGCTTCAAGGTTGAACAAATGTCCTGTGTGTATCTGATAATCCCTGATGTGGTCTCTCATGAACGTAAGTATCTCTTTGGCAAACCTTTGTCCTTTCTCCGTTGCGATAGTTTCTCCAAAAAGATTTAAGCAAGCCTCATTCATCCCTATCAAGCCGATAGTTGAAAAATGATTTGCCCAATATTTACCATAATGCTCAAAGATAGAATCAAGATATATCTTAGAGACTGGATATAGGTTCTGTTGCATTAATTTTTCTAAGATGTCCCTTTTTATCTCCAATGATTGTTTTGCAAGGTCCATCAGGTGTAACAATCTTTCTTTGAACTCCTCTTCATTGGAAGCAAGAAAACCCACCCTTGGAAGATTTATAGTAACAACACCGATAGAACCGGTCATAGGATTAGAACCAAATAGTCCACCACCCCTGGCCACAAGCTCTCTGTTATCTAATCTTAACCTACAGCACATTGAGCGTGCATCTTCTGGTTTCATATCGCTGTTAACATAGTTAGAGAAATAAGGTATCCCGTATTTTTTGGTCATGTCCCACAAGAAGGCAAACTCAGGGTTATCCCACTGAAAATCCTTTGTAATGTTGTATGTCGGTATTGGGAAAGAGAAGATACGGCCCATTGAATCGCCAGCCATAAGAACTTCACAGAAGGCCCTATTGAGGGTTATCATCTCTTTCTGGAAATCCTTATATGTGTCCGTTGGATGAGGTTGACCGTTCCATATTACAGGCTCATCAACAAGTGTTGAAGGAACCTGAAGGTCCATTGTTATATTCGTAAAAGGTGTCTGGAAACCTACCCTTGTAGGAACGTTCATATTAAATATAAATTCCTGTATCGCCTGTTTTACTTCCGCATAAGTGAGGTTGTCATATCTTATGAAGGGAGCAAGATATGTGTCAAAGTTAGAGAAAGCCTGAGCACCTGCGGATTCTCCCTGTAAGGTGTAAAAGAAATTAACCACATGACCTAGCGCAGAACGAAAATGTTTTGCCGGTTTGCTTTGAACTTGCCCGTAACCGCCCCTAAAACCTTTTACCAAAAGATCCTTTAGATCCCAACCACAGCAGTATGTGCTTATGTGACCAAGATCATGCAGGTGAAGATCCCCGTTGGTATGTGCTTCTCTTATTTCGTGAGGATATATTTTGTTCAGCCAGTATAAGGCGGAGACCTTTGAAGAAACGTAATTGTGGAGTCCCTGAAGAGAGTAACTCATGTTGCTGTTCTCTTTGACCCTCCAATCATCTCTTCCAAGATACTCTTCTATGACATCTATAGAATCCAGCAGGAAACTCTGGGTTTCCCTTATCTTTCTTCTTTGTTCTCTATATAGTATGTAAGTTTTTGCAGTTTTAGCATGTCCAAGCTCAATAAGTGTCTTCTCTACCAGATCCTGGATCTCTTCCACATTTGGATTGGTCCCACTTGAATGTCTTTGGAGCAATAATTGATTAACATGGTAGGCCACATGGTCTGAAAGGCTTCTGTCTTTTCCACCAACAGCCCTTGCTGCCTTAAAGATGGCCTCTGCTATTTTACCCTGATCAAAAGGAACGATGTTTCCGTCGCGCTTTACTACAGACAGGACTTTTGAAGAATTCACTCCGTCGTTCATCCGATACCCCTCCAACATTTATAAATTGAATTGGAAAACCTAACCCCGTAACAACAAATACTACACGTTCCCGACGATATGTGCCAGATTTTTTTAGAGGCTGTTTAAAAATTTTTCTTAACCCGTAACTATATGAAATAAATAAATTTTATTTTTTTACCCAAGTTGTGTGTTAAAATATTATTGACAAAAGAGGGAAATCTGTAATGAAACGACTTGGAATTATTTCCGATACTCACAGCGTCTTAAATAATAAGGTATTCTCCTTATTCAAAAACGTGGATATGATCCTACATGCGGGCGATGTCGGCGATGATGATATAATCACTCAACTTAACAGCGTCGGTCCTACAACAGTCGTTTATGGAAACACGGATGACTTCAAGGTTAGGGATAAGACAAAAAAAGAGATAACGATTAACCTTGATGGTATCAAAATACACCTCTCACACAATGAAAAGGTCAAATTCGAGGACTTTGACATTATTATCCAGGGACACACTCATTTGCCGGAAATGTCCTATAAAGGCAAAAGTCTTTATCTAAATCCTGGCTCGGCTAATGCTGAGCGTTCAATACCCGCAGGTAAGGCTTCTGTGATCATTTTAGAATTAAAAGGCAAAGAGATAATAAGTTCCAGCGTCCTATTTCTTTAAAAAACCTAGTTCGCAGCCCATCTTGAAAAGCTTTTCTTTCTCTACCGTAGGAAGAGAGTTACAGCCTCCAAGAATAGTAGCGGCCACCCCTGCGATGGCAGTATGCTCCAGTTTCTCTAATTTATTGTATGCAGAGAACACGTCCTTACCCACTGTAAGTGTGCCATGCCTGCTTAGGACTATCGCATCATATTTTTTGATATGTTCTTCTATCAGCCTGGCGTTCTCTGGGCTTGTCGGAGTGGAATAACCCGTAACAGGGATGTCTCCCATAGTGAGCACGGTTTCTGGTAGTATGTCCGCTGGTATCTTAACGTTGGCTATAGTGTATGCAGTTATATAAGGAGGATGAGCATGGATAACGGCGTTGATGTCGTGCCTTGTCTCATAGGCCTTAAGGTGCATTCTCCATTCGGTAGATGCCTTATAATCGTCCATTCCATCAATGACGTTGCCTTCGCTGTTTATCAGGATTATGTCATCCTCTGACATGAAGCCTTTATTTATGCCGCTTCTGGTTATCAGGTACGCGTCCTTAGAGAGTTTTATGCTTACATTCCCGTCTGTGGCGCATATTAAGCCCTTGGAATGCATCATTTTACAGATCTGGACTATATCGGTTTTAAGTTTATGCATATATCCGTATTTACTACTTAAGTTAGAGATAATCCAGCCGGAATTATGTGTTGACATGATTTCTTACCTTTGTTAGTTACACCTAGGTTTGTGGGTCGTTAGCTCAGTTGGTAGAGCATCTCCCTTTTAAGGAGAGGGTCAGTGGTTCGAGTCCACTACGACTCACCAGTTTTTTTCATCGCTGTCCCCATCGTCTAGTGGCCTAGGACACCGCCCTTTCACGGCGGCGACGCGGGTTCGACTCCCGCTGGGGACGCCACTAAAAACCCATCAAATAATTTGCGAAGCAAATTCAGCTTTTAATGAGGTTTTGCGAAGTAAGGCCGAAGGCTTTACGAGAGCAAAAGCTTATTAAAAGATGAACGTTCGCGTCAGCGAAGATTATTTGATGGTTCTATCCAAGTGGATCCAGGAACACAGAAAGGGAACGACGAGGCCGTACTCGGCCGAGTCACTCCCCGCTGGAGACGCCAATCATTTTTGGTCCATACCGGAGGCATAGATTACAGATTATTCCGAAGACATAGGTAACACTTTTTCAGCACTTGATTATCTCAAATTCATCCAGAAAAGTTTCAAGGTATTCCGTCTTATTTTTAGCTTTATTAGCTCGGTAAATACTTCGAACCAGAACTATGGCATCACGCTTCATGTCCTGACCCAATGTGTTCTTTATAAAACGTGCTAGTTTTACGGCGGTGGTAGTTTTACCAGAGCCTTGCAAACCAACAAGCATTATAATTGCTGGTGTTCCACTTAAGCTTAAAGAACTCGAATTTTTCCCAAGTAAATCTGTTAACGACTCATGTAGTATTTTTAATAATTGTTGTTGTGGAGAAAGTGCCTTATGTATTTTTTGTCCAACTGCTTTTTGCTTTGCGTCGTCTAAGAATTTTGTAACAGCATCATAATGAACACCTGCTTCAAGTAAAGATAGACGTATCTCTTCAAAAACGGAGTCTATATTCTTTTCGTTTATAGTCCCCTGCTTTTGCAGTTTAGAAAAAAGGTTGTTAAAACCATTTACAAGTTTGTTAAACATAAGCGCCTAGGCTTAATACAAAAAACATATCTATGTCAACCAGCAGGTGCTGAATAATTAAAAAGAACGGACAGCCCGAACGTATACATAGAACATGCCGCCGTCCAGGTTCTTACCGTCGCTGAGCTGGGAAGCATCCCAAAAACGATAACTCCATGCTTTGTTTGCACCAGACTCAGAAGAACTCCAATATTCATCAAACAAGGCAAAATTACCTATTGCGACCCTATTATCGTAGAGCTTAATAAGTTCATTTAAACTTGGCAAATACCAGTCGTGGTAAACACCGTCAGTGTACTCTCGTGCCAAACCTGCAGCATATGTACTACCAACACCATTTTGTGCAATAATTTTATCTGTGTTTGCTGATCCACTACCTAATATAATATCCGTTCCCGTCACAGCAGTAGATTGATATAAAGGAATTGCCCAAATAATACCTGAAGTACTCTGACTCTGATCCACTGTAGCGGCAATCAATCCATGTTGTGTCCCTGCATCGTAACCAGGGTCGCCTGCTTGTAAAATATAAGCAACTATACCACCAAGGTATGCGTCACCAATAGCTACTAGCGGTGGTGGTGGTGGTGGTGTTACTGTTACTACGACCTTGTAGTAAAGAATGGTCGTTAAATCTTCTGCCGTTACTCTAACAATAAAGAAATCAAGAGTCGTTATAGCCTGATTAGCATAAGCGGTATCTGTTGCAAAACCAGTTGTTGGAGCTCCATCTGCATACTTAACTACCTTTACAGTAGCTGCTGAATTTGTTTTATCAAACAGTGTTATAAACGTTGTTAAATTCGTTGTGTCCAAAGCTTTTGCCGACGTTATAGTTACTGTTCCACCTGATGCTGAAGCAAGTGATGCATTTGGCGTACCTAACCCTAGCAAAATTTGCCCCTTAACCGTTGACGAGGTCTTTAATGTTGCATCAGTACTAGCTGGTGCTCGTGTAATAGTTACGGAATAAACTCTTGTGCTAGAATCTGCCGCTGTAACTCTGTAGTCTAATGGACTTGTAAATGTATTCTGAGTCACTCCACTAACTTGAGGTGTTGCTACTACTGCTACTGAGCTACCACTTATTGTAAAGCTTGCTACTAAATCTGTAAGACCAGTAGCGTAAGGAACAGTAAGAGTAATTGTTCCTTCTGTATCACCTATATCAGTTATCGTAGTATCTCCAACTTGAGTCGGAATAGTAAATGTATCTATCGTCTTTTCATCAGATTCGGCAACCGTGACGGTTACTGTATAAGCTCTAGTTGCGCCATTACCAGATGTTACTAGGTAGCGCAAGGAACCACCTGAAAAATCATTTGCTGTAACAGCACTCACTTGGTCCACACCGCCTACTGTAACTGATGACCCTGTCGTAGTAAATGTTGCGACTAACGCTGTAACTATTGTATTAAATGGAACGGTAACATCTATTGTACCTTCTGTATTACTTGTATCCTCTATAATGCCTGTGGCACCTAAG